>CACZOE010000081.1 GCA_902782695.1 uncultured Lachnospiraceae bacterium
CAACGGACTTGATTATTCCGGCAAGGTATTTCTGTCTGACACAGATACTGAGCTTGGAAGTCAGGTTATAGCACAGATAGAAGAAACGTTCCCTCAGCTTAAAGGACAGGTGCACAGATTTGATATAGGCTGTACCATAGCAAGTCATACCGGTCCTGGTACCGTAGCTCTTTTCTTCCAGGGAAAGAAGCGCGAACAGTAAGAAAGAAATATTTTATATATACAGGAGTGAAAAATTATGAGCAAAATAATACTGACAGGAGACCGCCCCACAGGTCGACTTCATCTGGGACACTATGTTGGTTCTCTGAAGAGAAGAGTTGAACTTCAGAACAGAGGCGATTTCGACAAGATATTCATCATGATAGCTGATGCGCAGGCCCTCACGGACAATTTTGATAACCCCGACAAAATCCGTGATAACATCATAGAGGTTGCGCTTGACTATCTGTCAGTGGGTCTTGACCCTGCTAAGTCAAATCTTTTTATTCAGTCAGCAGTTACTGAGCTTACTGAACTTACATTTTATTATGCAAATCTTGTTACTGTATCTAGACTTGAGCGTAATCCGACAGTTAAGTCTGAGATACAGCTGAGAAATTTTGAGACAAGTATTCCGGTAGGATTCTTTACTTATCCTATAAGCCAGGCGTCTGATATAACAGCTTTTAAGGCTACTACAGTTCCTGTAGGTGAGGACCAGCTTCCGATGATCGAGCAGACAAGAGAAATCGTCAGAAAGTTCAATTCTACCTACAACTGTGAAGTACTGGTTGAACCGGATGCTCTTATACCTGAGAATTCAACCTGTTCACGTCTTCCGGGAACAGATGGAAAGGCAAAGATGAGTAAGTCTCTTGGAAACTGCATATACCTCTCCGATACTGAGGAAGAGTTGAACAAGAAGGTAATGACAATGTATACTGATCCTGATCACCTTCAGATAAGTGATCCAGGAAAGATAGAAGGAAATGCAGTATTTACATATCTGGATGCATTTGCAAAGGATGAGGATTTTGCTGAGTTCCTTCCTGATTATAAGAATCTTGATGAGATGAAGGATCATTACAGACGTGGTGGTCTGGGAGATGTTAAATGTAAGAAGTTCCTTCAGAAGGTTCTTAACAAAGAGCTTGCGCCAGTTAGAGCAAGACGTAAGGAATATGAGAAGGATATTCCAGCTGTTTATGATATACTCAAGAAGGGTACTGAGGTTGCACGTGCTGAGGCTGCCCAGACTCTTGCGGAGGTCAAGGCTGCTATGAGAATCAATTATTTTGATGACGAAGCACTCATCATGGGACAGCAGGAAAAGTTTAACGGTAAATAATGTAACTAAGATTAAAAGGATGACAAATAAAGGTATTCCCCTTGTTTGTCACCTTTTTAGCATAGGGCTATAGGATATAAAATGAAAAAAAGAATCTCGGAAAAATGTATATTTGCTGCTTTGCTGAATATCAGCGTTTTTGTAATGTTTGTAGCTGTCGGATGTGGTTTACATAATCCGTTAAGTGCTGATGATCCGTCATCAGATGTAGCTACAGCGGAGGATGCTGAGGAAGTAAAAATGTTTCAACTGAGTGACCTGGAAACAGAAGCAGGAAGTGGTCTTTACAGACTTACTGACCTGGTTCCTGAGTATGAGGGGATGGAGATAGCCAGTTATGGAATGAGAGATGAAAATGAGGTTCTTTTCATTTATAAAACAGCAAGAGCATACGATGAAGTATATGAATGGGCTACCGACAGTAGTGCTGAATCTCAGGAAACAAGCGACAGTAGTGTCGAAACTCAGGAAGGTGCTGACAGTAGTGCCGAGCCTCAGGAAGGTGCTGACAGTAGTGTCGAACCTCTGGAAGATACTGACAGTGCTGCCGAACCCCAGGAGGCTACCGGAAGTGATGCAAAGGATGATTCAGAATATGATTACTACAGATTTGCAGGACTCAATCTTTTAACGGGAGAGGTAACTGAGTATCCCTGGAATATGCGTACTGGCCTGGATGAGTATGGTTATTCCAGGTGGCTTACTGCTGTATCAGTTAATCCTGTTATAATGTATGACTATTCAAACGGCTCCGTCTATATGCCTGAATCTGATACACCGGAGATAATTGTTCAGGATGAAAAAATAAGTGGAGATATCCTGTATAAAAATGATAAGCTGTACATCGTCAGAAGTTCAGGAATAATCAGTCAGATCAATGAAGATGGTTCTTTGGAAACCGTATATACCCTTCCTGATGTTCTGGCAAATATGTATCTGGAAAAGAGTGAATCAGATGACTATATCAAAGTAAGTGCAACTACATACACAGGTGATAGTGTTTTTCTGGATATCGATCCAAATACCTGGAAGGATAATGTATATCAGCAGGATTATTATGATTACTATATCTCCGGCTCTGATGACGACGCCTACTTTGCATTGGAATCAGAAGGGCTGGAAGGACCTACGACTAAGTTAATGGTGATTGAATCTTCAGGAGACTGTTATAGAATAGATATAGCTGAAAGTGAATTTGAGAGGCTTAATTCAACTGATTATTATGTAAACTTGAATCAGACGGCAAAAGCTGGAAAATATATACTTGCTGCCCTGAGTGGTTATGATGGTGATTATGATGGATTCCTGTTATGGGATTATAAAACCGGTGAAAAAGGAAATATGGTTCCGAATGAGAAGAAACCCTATGAGATACCGGTGCTCAGTTATGATGATCTGGATAATAGAGCTAAGGAAATAGAAGATAAATACGGAGTGGCAGTGGTATATGGTGAAAACATTCAGCCATCCCTTTCGGATTTTGAATTTGAAACGTATACTAATTCTGGTGAGATCATGAAAGCCTTTGATACAGTGGAGGAGACGCTGAAACTATTCCCGGAGGGATTCTTTGATCAACTGGAAGAGAATTATGTCAGAAATACCGTTATTTATTTCACAGGAAAGCAGGCTCCAAAGGATGCTAGTATAAATATAACGGATTCTTATGGTGTGACAAGTGATGAAAGTGGCTTGATGACCATATTTGTAAATATAGTTGATGGCACACTTACCAAGGCTACACTTATGCATGAGCTGACTCATGCGATAGACAGAAAACTGATTTACGATAATGCACTTGATGAATATAGATGGAGTACCTATAATCCTTCAGATTTTGATTATTACTATGCCTATATAGATGAAAATGGAAATGATTATTCTGAATCAGGTGATTATATTTATACATCATATGCTAACGATGCCTATTCAACTGATTATAAGGATACATATTTTGTGGACGTATATGCGAAGACCTGGCCGACGGAGGATAGATCCAGACTTATGGAGTATCTGATGGGCTATGACTATGAGGATGATATGTATCATAGTGAGCATATGCAGGATAAGCTGGAGTATTTCTTCGACTGTATCAGAAATGATCTGGGTACTGATACCTGGCCTGAGGAAACATCATGGGAGAAGAAACTGAAGCAGATCAAGAGTAACTAAGTAGTGGTGGAGAGTCATCTCAGACTCATTCCGATGGGGTGTAAAGAAAAATGGAGGAGGAGACTATGATCTACACAGAATTAACTAGAAAGGCTATGAGAATAGCATACAAGGCGCATGATGGACAACTGGACCGTGAGGGGCTTCCATATATACATCATCCTCTTCATGTTGCTGAGCAGATGCAGACAGAGGATACCTGCGTTGTGGCACTTCTTCATGATGTTATCGAAGACAGTGATATCACACTCGAGGAACTGGCTGAAGAAGGCTTTACAGGGGCACAGCTGGAAGCAGTGAAACTCATGACTCATATTCCTCCGGAAAACATTTCTACAGAGGAAGAGAGGCTGAAGGATTATTTTGATTATGTAGAAGCTATAAGGGGAAATGATATAGCACGGACTGTGAAAATAGCTGATCTGCTTCATAATAGTGATGTGACCAGACTTAGCCATCCCGGAAACCTTGATAGTAAACGTTTTGAAAAATATAAACATGCGCTGGAGATTCTGCTGAACAAATGAAAAATGGCCCGAGGGCCATTTTTCTTTCGGAAACAATTTATAGTTTATAAGAAGGGTTTTTAGTTACCTTAGATAATAGTGTTACTGAATAACATATACATCAGCAACACGTCTGCCGAAGTTAATTGCTGTAGAATAATCAGATACGAAAACATCGATTACATTTCCTGCCATACCGCCTGTATCCTCAACGACATATTCGCCGTAGCCTTCGATGTACACTTTTGTTCCAAGTGGAAGAGAGTTGCATGCTACAGTATGGTTACATGTAGGATAAACTCCTGAAGCACAAGGATTACCGGTTGCAATGTATGCTGTAAGCTCATAACTTCCGATGAAGGTCTTCTTTGGCTTTCTTTCCTGAATCTCATTGTAGATTTCTTCTTTACGATTCTGAGACTCAAGGTCTTTAGCTGCATATTCTTCAGCAACGCTTTTAGCTGAAGCTTTTTTTGATTCTTCCTGTCTTAAGTACTCTTCAAGTCTGTCCTCCAGAAGAGAATGGGTCTCAACATAGATAGGATCATATTCATTCATCTTCGGAACTGCTTCTCCATCAGCTCGAGTATTCAGAACAGGACTTTCAAGTCCGAATACTGTTATAACTGTTAATAGAGTTACCACAAAACGTGATTTTAATATCTTCATTAAGTAGCTCCTTTCGCCTTCACATGTTATGTTTTACAATAAATGTTAATAAAATGCAATACTTTTGTAACATTTCTTAACTTCTGTTAACAAACCGACTGTTTTTGTAACAGTTTTGGGTATATTCACGGAGGATATGTACATGATTTACATAATATCTAGTTAAAATGACGGAGAAATGCTTGAAATATATACAATTTGCACAAGAAAGAAGGGGTCCCGATATGATCTGATCCTTGAAGAAATTTCAAATTTATTAAAAAATTGTAAGAAAATTCAATAATTTTACAGATATATGTGTATAAATTTGATTTAATGTCATATTTGGAACATCAGTTTTTAAATTAATTGTTAAGGAAATTTTAAAATTGTGTATTAAGATTCGAATCTATGACAAAATAACAGAAAATAATAATGAAAAACTAATTGTAAATAAGTGTTGACAAAATGAACACATAAGAGTATATTGAACATATGAACAAACAAACATATGTTTTTGAAAGGATAACGATATGCCAAATGATAAAAAGAAAGATGATAAGTTAAATGAAGAAAAGATAGTAGATTTTGAAGCGGCAGCTTCTATCAGAGAGACAATGCCGGAGGATGAATATCTGTATGATCTGTCAGAACTTTTCAGGATATTCGGAGATTCAACAAGAATCAAGATACTCTATGCATTGTTTGACACAGAGCTTTGTGTAGGAGATATCGCAGCAATTCTAAATCTCAGCCAGTCCTCAGTCAGCCATCAGCTGAGAATTCTGAAGGATTCAAAGCTTGTTAAGTTCAGACGAGATGGAAAGAGCATGTATTATTCATTGGATGATGATCATGTCAGATCTATACTGAATCTTGGGATGGAGCATCTTGAAGAATAAGACAGAAAAGAATTTTATAATAATTTAGATATAAAAGAATTTATAATTAATAGATAACAAATAAATAATTATATACATATGGAGGAAATATAAATGAAGAAGACTTACAAAGTAGAAGTAGACTGTGCAGCTTGCGCAGAGAAGATGCAGGAAGCAATCAGAAATACAGAAGGCGTTAAGGATGCAAACTTAAGCTTTATGACCTTAAAGGTAAAAGTTGAATTTGAGGATGGAGTTGATCCTGATCAGGTTATCAGAATTGCGAGAGATAACTGTAAAAAGGTCGAAGATGATTTTGAACTTTATATTTAAGTGATTTTAGATGATAATTTGTGCTCTGGCAGAAACCACAGTGTTTTCTGCTTAGAGCACTGTTTTATAAGAGGTATGAAATGACACCGAAACAAAAAAAGAGTTTATATAGATGTATCGCCAGTTTTGTTCTGATAGTTATACTGGCACTTCTCATGCATTTTATTTCAGTTCCCTGGTATTTCCAGCTGGTTCTTTATCTGATTCCGTATTTCATAGTTGGATATGATGTTCTCCTTAAAGCATTTAAAAATATAAAAAATGGTCAGGTTTTCGATGAATGCTTCCTTATGACTATTGCCACTGTTGGTGCAATGGCTACGGGAGAATATCTGGAAGGCGTTGCAGTTATGCTTTTCTACCAGATAGGAGAACTGTTCCAGAGTATTGCAGTAGGAAAGAGCCGTAAGAATATATCAGATCTGATGGACATCTGTCCGGAGACTGCAAATGTACTCCATGAGGATGGTACTGTAACAGAGGAAGATCCCGATGATGTAGAGATTGGTTCTATAATAGTAGTAAATCCAGGAGAGAAGATTCCTATAGATGGTACGGTAGTTGGTGGTGAATCATCACTTGATACCAGTGCCCTTACGGGAGAGTCTGTTCCGAGAATGATCAGAACAGGTGAAAATGTAATAAGTGGATGTATATCTCTGACAGGAAGACTTGAAATCAGAACAGAAAAAGATTTTGAAGATTCAACAGTTTCAAAGATTCTTGAACTGGTTGAGAATTCCAGCATGAGAAAGGCAAAAGCTGAGAATTTCATTTCCAAGTTTGCTAAGTATTATACACCGATAGTTTGTTACTCGGCTTTGGCACTGTTCCTGCTGCCACCGGTTATCAGACTTCTAATGGGGCTTTCGCCTCAGTGGCTGGTATGGCTGATGCGTGCTCTTACATTTCTCGTAATATCCTGTCCATGTGCAGTAGTAATATCTGTACCACTCAGCTTTTTCGGAGGAATAGGATGTGCTTCTTCAAAGGGAATCCTTGTTAAGGGTTCTAATTATCTGGAGGCTCTTGCTGAAACATCTGCCGTGGTATTTGACAAAACAGGAACTCTTACAGAAGGTGTGTTCGAAGTCACAGCTATATATCCCGCTGAGGGAGTAACAGAGGAAGAACTGCTTGAAAAGGCTGCATATGATGAGAGCTCATCAAATCATCCGATAGCGGTTTCCATACTTAGAACCTATGAAGAAAGAATGAAAAAGTCTGTGAATCAGTCTCTTATCTCTGAAGTGGAGGAAATCTCCGGACACGGTATATCCGCAAGGTTAGATTTTCATGAAGGTGATGTGCCTTTAGGTAGGGAAGTGGTTCTAAAAGGACACGAACATATATTTGCCGGTAATCTGAAGCTTATGGAGCGTATCGGCCTTGGAAATATAGAGAAGCACGACGAAGGAACTGTGGTATATGTAGCTTCCTGCAAATGTGATTCAAATGAGGAATGCATCAACCATGGAGGTGAAATCCATGATGCCCAGTATATGGGCTGTATAGTTATTGCAGACAGACTGAAATCCACTTCAATAAAAGCTATAGAGGGACTGAACAGACAGGGTATAAAAACTGTTATGCTGACAGGTGATACCAAGAAGGCAGCTGCTCAGTTTGCAAAGGAACTTGGAGTTTCAGAATATAGAGCTGAACTACTCCCTGCAGATAAAGTAAGTGAGCTGGAAAAGCTGATGGAGAGTATGGGCGAGAGAAAGATTGCTTTTGTCGGTGACGGAATAAATGATGCTCCGGTTCTCGCCAGAGCCGATATAGGTATAGCTATGGGAGCTATGGGTTCAGATGCTGCCATAGAAGCTGCCGATATAGTCCTGATGGATGATGATCCTGCTAAAATATCACTGGCTATGAGGATTACAAAAAAGACTCTTAGCATAGTTCATCAGAATATTATATTTGCCATAACAGTCAAGGTTCTTTGTCTGATACTTGGAGCCCTTGGAATAGCAAATATGTGGATAGCTATATTTGCTGATGTGGGAGTCATGATCATAGCAGTTATAAATGCAACCAGAACCCTTAGAATCAAATGATGTTTTAATTGTTCTTGTAAAATGAAGTTTCGCATTATTTTTTGACAGCAAAGCATTTGTATGATATATATTGACTACAAATATGATATAAGTGTCAAAGGTACTGATGACACGCATCAAAATAATCAAATATATAGGAAAGGGAACTAGACATGAAGGCAGCAATCATAATGGGCTCAACCAGTGATCTGGCAAAGGTGGAGCCGGCAATAGAAATACTTAAGAGTAAAAATATCGAAGTAAAGGTCAGATGTCTGTCAGCTCACAGAGCATCAAAGCAGTTATCTGAATTTATTGAAGAGATAAACAACGATGGAACAGAAGTGATTATTACAGCTGCAGGAATGGCAGCAGCTCTTCCCGGGGTAGTTGCAGCCCAGACTGTAATCCCTGTTATTGGAGTTCCTTTATCAGGATCTGTTCTTGATGGACAGGATGCACTTTATTCTATAGTTCAGATGCCACCTGGAATTCCTGTAGCAACAGTAGCTATAAACGGCAGCAAGAATGCAGCATGGCTTGCACTTGAGATAATGGCTGTAAAGCATGATGAGATCAGGGAAATGCTTCTTCAGGAAAGAAAGAGCATGCAGGAGAGTGCACTGAAGGCAAATGAGGAAATCATTGCTAAGTATGAGTAAAGATGAATAAAAAAGAATGAGTCAGACGGAAGATTGAGGTGAATCCTCAAATCTGTCTGACTCATTTTTTGTTTATTCCAGACTTATTTGCTATGTAATAAACTATTTACAGATCTTCACCTGTCAGCATTTTGTAAGCAGACAGATACTTGTCGATAGTTTTGTCTACAATCTCCTGTGGGAGTTCCCAGTCTTCAGGAGCAGCAGTGTTAGCATCTGACTTAAGCCAGTCTCTAGCGAACTGCTTATCAAAGGATGGCTGACCGTGTCCTGGTTCATATCCATCAGCTGGCCAGAAACGTGATGAATCAGGTGTAAGCATCTCATCACCTACAACGATATTTCCATCTTCGTCAAGTCCGAACTCGAACTTTGTATCAGCTATGATGATTCCCTTTGTAAGTGCATAGTCAGCGCATTTGTTATATAAAGCGAGAGTGTAATCACGAAGCTTCTCAGCGTACTCCTGACCTTTTCCCGGAAATTCTTTCTCAAGAACTTCGACGGACTGTTCGAAGGAAATGTTCTCATCGTGATCACCGATTTCAGCCTTGGTTGAAGGAGTATAGATAGCTTCAGGAAGCTTATCGCTTTCCTTTAATCCTTCAGGAAGAGTGATACCGCAGACTGTGCCGTTTTCTTTGTAGCTTGCCCAGCCACTACCTGTGATATATCCACGAACTATACATTCTACAGGAAGCATTGTAAGCTTCTTGCACATCATGCTGTTTCCATCAAATTCAGGTTTCTGGAAATACTCAGGCATTTCATTTACATCAACTGTGATCATGTGATTTGGAAGAATGTCCTCTGTGTAATCAAACCAGAATTTTGACATCTGAGTAAGTACAGTACCTTTCTTGCTGATTTTGTTTTTCAGTATGACATCATAGCAGCTGATTCTGTCAGTAGCTACCATGATCAGGCTGTCATTATTGTCATAAATTTCTCTGACTTTTCCTTCTTTTACAGGCTTCATAATGTATACCTCTCATTCATAATTTTTTTACAACAACTGAGTCTATAGCATAGTCTATTTATTCGAAAAAATCAAGACTGAAAGATAAGTTATGACACAGCTTTTTAGTTGCTCAGAATTAAAGTATTACTTGATAAATTAGGTGTAAATGTGATAATATAAATAAGGTGCATTCTCTAAATATTTTACTATGAACACTTATGGAGGTTTGGGACTATGAGAAAACCATTTGCGACAGCTTATGACGCTATCAAAAAACTCTTAAAAAGTATATTTGGAAAGAAAGAAGAGGCTGCTGAAACAGCTGAGATAGAAGAAGGTGCTGAAGAATCTGCGGGGGCGGAGAGTGAAAGTAAAGGAGAAACTGAAGAAGCTGAGCCGGCTAAACCTGAGAAATCAGAAAAGGCTAAGGAAATAGAGAATGTTCTTCAGAATATCGCTGAAGAAGAGGGTATAGAAGAAGAGAAGGTAAGTAAAGGCGAGCAGGCTGAACAGAAGAAATATGAAGAAGAAGTAAAGAAGAGAGCACAGAGAGCTGCAAAGAGAGAGGCTGAGGATAAAAAGAAAGAGGCTGCTGAAGCAGCTGCTGAAAAGTCTGGAAATGTAAAAACAGTTGTTGATCCTGTTACCGGTGAAGAGGTAGCAGTCGGAGCTCTTCCAAAGGAAGCTATCTATCTGAAGAAGTACATGAGAATCCCAACAACCTCGGATGATATAGCTGTTGCAATCAATTCTATTATCAAGCATACTGATATGCCAAAGAATATCGTTATTCTCGGAAGAAACGGATTTGGTACAGTTAAAGTTGGTGAAGACTTCGCTAGAAGCTTTTATGAACTGGGACTTGTAAAGTCTGATAAGATAGCAAAGACAAAGGCTAAACAGCTCAATAAGATGAGTCTTGACTCACTTACAAAGCTTAAGGGTGGATGTCTTATCATAGAAAACGCAGGACTTGTTTCCTTTAACAAACTGGTTGAGGTTATCAAGGACTCCGGTCCGGAAAATAATGACTATGTAGTTATCCTTACTGGTGAGATTGATTCACTTGCAAACTTCTTTGAAGATAATGCAGATATAGTTGATTCATTTATCTACCTGATCGATATTCACAAGATCAAAGAACGTGGAATGATGCATCTTGCAAGAGGCTACGTAAAAGAGAAGGGCTACAAGGCTGATAAGTCAGTATATGATAAGATGAAGAATAACCTTAAGAGTATGGAAGAAGGTAACATCGACAGATTTATCGGATTTATTGATGAAGTTATCGCAAGATGTGATAAGAGAGAAGCATCCTCAGGAAAAGGCGATAAGGAAATCAAGCCTTCTGATGTATAAAAAATCAAGAGACTTATTTATGGTATATGCCATAAATAAGTCTCTATTTGTTTGTATATAAGTGTAAAATGTTATATAATTATGGTATAAATTTAGATACATTTATTTATGGGTTACGATATATGGGGAATTCTGCAGAAATCATTTTTATGAATGGTTATACTCCTGTTGGAGATATGATCAGTATTTCACTATGCCTGGTTGTAATAGTTCTTATTCAGGCTTCTTATGTAAGTAAGAAAAAGAGCTTTCTTTTGTTTTCCAGCATGGTCTTTCTTGTTGTGTTCGCTTCACTCAGCGATATTCTGTATCACTATTTTCTTGCAGAACCCGGTCTTAAATCATATGCACCTATATATGTTTTTAGGTTCTTATATCACGTATTTCTATTTCTTATCCTGTTTATTTACATTTTATATATTATTGAAGTCCAACAGCTGGAGATTAACAAAAAGAAGTGGATTATTATTTTAGCTGCTGTAGGATTTTTCGTTGTAAACCTGTTTGATCTGATTGGAACTTTAAAAGGTTTTGGCTTCAGAATAGAAGGTGTAAATAAAGTATACGAACGTGGACAGATATTTATGTTCGGATACCTGTTCTTTGTTGCCATCATCATGTTTGTCATGATCAAATACAGGAAACGTCTATACGCGCAGGTTATGACTGGATTCTATGGAACTATGATAATCAGTTTTCTGATACTTTTGGTTCAGGGAAGGTTTAATCAGTCATCATTTACAACAGTTACATTTGTATTCCCAATCATCGCTATGCTTTATCTGATCCATTCAAATCCTTATGATCTTAGTATCGGTGCTGTCAGTATCAGTGCTCTTGAGGATATGGTTAAATACAACTATAAGCATAACCGTGATTTTATCATAATGAGTATGTATCTTCCGGATTTTGATGAGGAAGGGCTGCATTTTCCAACTGAGATACAGGCGGCTATCCGAAAGTTTACCAGTTCGTTTTTCAGAGGTGCTGTGCTTTTCCAAATATCTAATGGTCATGTTATGCTGGTTGCAGATATAATAAAGAATCCTGATTATGAGAACAGGATGAATCAGATAATAAATGCATTTCATAACGAGTATGCAAGATATAATTATGATTATAAAATCGTAATGGGCAAGTCTCTTGAGGAAATAAGTAAGAGAAATGAATATGTAAGTTTCATCAATCATATTCATAGAAACTTAGAAAACAATATAATTCATTTCATTGAGTATGATGATGTCACATCCTTTAACAAACAGAAATACATAATTGATGAGCTGAGTGATATCTACAGAAGGCATGATCTGGATGATCCAAGAATTGAGGTATACTGTCAGCCTGTATACAATATAGTTAAAAAGAAATACGATACAGCTGAGGCGCTGATGAGACTTAATCTTCCGGAGGTCGGACTTGTATTCCCGGATCAGTTCATTTCACTTGCTGAGGATTTTGGATATATTCATGTACTTTCGCTTATCATACTGAACAAAACCTGCAAGGCTATAAGAAAAATGCTTGTCAGCGGTTATGAGGTTAAGCGTATTTCAGTGAACATTTCTGTTCTAGAACTTAGAGATGATCATTTCTGTGATGATATAAATAAGGTAATTAAGGATAGTGCTATTCCTGATGAAAAAATAGCCATCGAAATAACAGAATCTCAGAATGAGAGTGACTTCCTTATCATGAAGTCCAAAATCAATGAACTTAAGGAACACGGAATCAAATTCTATCTGGATGATTTTGGAACGGGTTATTCAAATATTGAGAGAATTATGGAACTGCCATTTGATATCATCAAGTTTGACAGGTCACTGGTTATAGCCTGTGGTTCTAATCCTAAATCGGAACAGATGGTAGGAAGTCTTGCAGGCATGTTTGATGAGATGGATTATTCGGTTCTTTATGAAGGTGTTGAGAATGATCTGGATGAGAACAGATGTATAGAGATGTCTGCTAAATATCTGCAGGGATATAAGTATTCCAGACCGATTCCAATAGAAAGACTTACTGAATTCTTTGAGAAAAGAGGAAATGACTGATGAGTGAATATATAATGGCACTGGATGCCGGAACAACAAGTAACAGAGCTATACTTTTTGATCATAATGGACGTATAGTTTCAGTGGCACAGAGAGAGTTTACCCAGTATTATCCGCAGCCCGGATGGGTAGAGCATGACGCCGGCGAGATATGGTCTACCATGCTGGGAGTTGCAGTAGAAGCCATGGCAAAAGTCGGTGCAAGTGCAGAAGATGTTGCCGGAATAGGTATCACAAATCAGCGTGAAACCACTATAGTCTGGGACAAGGAAACAGGCGAACCGGTTTATAATGCCATCGTATGGCAGTGCAGAAGAACTTCAGAATATGCAGACAGCCTGAAGGCAAAAGGGCTTCAGGATAAAATAAGAGAGAAGACAGGTCTTGTAATAGATGCTTATTTTTCTGCTACAAAGCTTAGGTGGATACTGGAAAATGTACCGGGCGTAAGAGAACGGGCTGAAAAAGGAGAACTTCTGTTTGGTACAGTGGATACCTGGCTGGTATGGAAGCTGACTCATGGAAGGGTGCATGTAACGGATTATTCAAATGCATCCCGTACTATGATGTACAATATCAATGAACTTAAGTGGGATCAGGAGATACTTGATGAGCTTGGAATTCCTGCTTCTATGCTTCCTGAGGTAAAGGATAGCAGCTGCGTATATGGAATGGCCAGCAAGCATATCCTGGGAAGAGAGATACCTATAGCCGGAATAGCCGGAGATCAGCAGGCTGCACTTTTTGGACAGCAGTGCTGGGAAAAGGGAAGTGCAAAAAATACCTATGGAACAGGATGCTTCCTTCTGATGAATACAGGAAGTCAGCCGGTATTTTCTGATAACGGACTGGTAACAACACTTGCCTGGGGAATAAATGGAAAAGTTGAATATGCTCTTGAGGGAAGTGTATTTATAGCCGGTGCGTCAATACAGTGGCTTAGAGATGAAATGAGACTGATAGACAGCGCTGAGGACTCCGAATATATGGCCTGCAAGGTAAATGATACAAATGGCTGTTATGTGGTGCCAGCCTTTACAGGTCTTGGTGCACCTTATTGGAATCAGTATGCAAGGGGAACAATAGTAGGAATTACCAGAGGAGTGAATAAGTATCACATTATCAGAGCAACTCTGGAATCCATAGCATTTGAAACCAGCGATGTGCTGAGTGCCATGGAAAAGGATTCTGGAATCAGACTCAGTGAGCTGAGAGTAGATGGTGGAGCATCAGCAAATAACTTCCTGATGCAGACACAGGCCGACATAATAAATGCAACGGTAGTCAGACCTAGCTGCCTGGAAAGTACTGCTATGGGAGCAGCATTCCTGGCAGGTCTTGCAGTAGGTTACTGGAAGTCAAGAGATGAACTCAGAAACCTCATCAGTATAGACAGGATATATAAGCCTGAGATAGAGGCTGTAGAGCGTGAGAACAGGCTCTCCGGCTGGAAGAAAGCAGTTGAACGCAGCCTCGACTGGGCGTGAGAAGTATGTTGAGTGAGTTCGTCTCAGAAAAAGGCCACGATTTTTACCTAAGGGGACCGTTTC
>CACZOE010000082.1 GCA_902782695.1 uncultured Lachnospiraceae bacterium
AAAGTACTTGCGTATTGTTTCTTATACCTGGGTTTAAATAGATTTATAAATTGATTCAAAATGGAGGTGTTGTTCATGGGTAGAGAGAGGAAAACTATATTATTATTTGTTTTGGTGATTGTCGTAATGGTAGTTGTAAGGATAAATAAAACGTTCATAAGCGTTTATGCAGAAGGAAATCAGGCTGAAGTGTCTGATGACGGGAAAGTTTTGAATATCTATACATGGAATGACGAGTTTATAAGACGATTAAAGTATTATCCGGGATTTGAGTATATTGATGAAGATGATCCATCGGCTGGAGGTATGATAGGAGATATTGAGGTGAGATTTACAATTGTTCCTTCGAATGATAACGATTATCAGAAGACAATAGATAGAAAAATCGGTCAGAATAATAGTGTTTCATCTGAAAATAAGGTTGATATTTTTTTGACAGAGAATGGCTACATTGCTAGATATATTAACTCGGGTTATGCTATTAAACTATCAGATATTGGTATCTCTGATACTGAGTTTAATTGCCAATATCAGTATGCTAAAGAAATCGCTCTAGATGGAGAAGGAAATCTCTGTGGTTCTTCATGGCAAATCTGTCCGGGTGTAATGATTTATAATTCGGATATAGCGAAAGATGTATTTGGAACTGATGATCCAGCTGAGATTCAGAAGAAATTTAATAACTGGGACAATTATGTTATTAATTCAGGAATCATCAATGATGCGGGATATAAGATGACGGCTACAGTTGAAGATAATTATCTTGCATTTTTTGATAATATTACAACCATTTGTAATAAAGATGGTGAGTATTCTATTGATGAAAATATGAAAAAATGGGCCGACATTTCAAAAAATCAAGTAGATAAAGGAAAAACATCCGCCACTAATTTATGGTCAGAAGCCTGGCATGATGGATTACAAAATGATTCTGATGTATTTTGTTATTTTGGACCAGACTGGATGATTAATTATAGTTTAGGATATGTAAATGATGGTAAACACGAGGATGATGGTACAAGAGCTTTTCAAGGAGGGTGGCGTGTATGCGAAGGCCCTCAGGGGTTCTATCGTGGTGGAACGTATATTTGCGCGGCCAATGGAACGGATAACTCTTCATTGGTTGCAGACATAATCAGAAAGCTTACAACAGATGATAATATAATGAAATCTATTATGAAAAATGAAAAAGATATAGTGAATAATATATCTGTTGTTGAGTCATTTTCGGATGATTCTATATTTGAAAATACTGTATTGGGCGGTCAGAATCCTATAGCTTATTATAGTAATAATGCAAAAAAATTATCCATTAATTCAGGTGAAGATGATCCATTGTTCTATGAAATCTTTTATTCAAAAATGGTGGATTATTTCAATGGAAAAATAGCTTCATATGATGCTGCTGTCCAGGCGACAATAAATCAAATGGAGGAATATAAGACTAATCCTTCCCCAAAACATAATGTGACCTTTCATTCAAACTATCCGAAAGAATGGGGGATGATAGATGAGGAGTATATAGATAGTTATACAGATGTTTATTATCTTTCTTGGACATCAAGAGTATTCAATGGAAAGAAGGGATATTCCATTGCTAAATGGACGGATAAAAGTGGAAACGAATATGATGCTTATAACAGTAATAGAGATTGGTTAGAAGAGGATAAAGATATTGATTTATACGCAGAATGGAAGAAAGAGTATAACGTGGTATTTTCTTCAAGTGAAGGATATATATACGGAAATGAAAACAATAAAAAATACTCATATATGCAAACAGAAGGCAATTTAAGAGATACTTATTATTCTTGTTATAACAGACCTGGATATAAGTTTATCGGTTGGAAGGTAAAGGGTACTGAGTCACCTGTTTATGTGCTTGACAGCTATAATATGAAGGAAGGTCAGGCTGTACTGTATGAATATAATGTTTCGAGTAATGTGACATTTGAAGCGGTATGGGAAAAAGGATACCATATATCGTTTAAATCAAATGAGGGCTATATTTATGGTCAGAAACAAAATACAGAAAATTGTGTTGAAGTTGAATCTGGCGATCCAATCAATATATATATGATTTGTGACCAAAGACCTGGATATGCTTTTGTAGGTTGGAAAGATGATAAATCTAATATTATATATTCATGTGAAGAAGTACACGGATTGATTCCTGAATCAGATATGTCTTTTAGCGCAGTATGGGATAAGGGATATACAATTACTTATGATGGCGACGGAAGACCTGTATTCAAGACATGGTATGAGGACGGTTCTATTGCGGAGTCATTAGAAGTGTATTCCGTAACAATCGCTGAAGGAAGTGCAATAGGATATAATTATCCTTATCAAGATTCAATTATTAAATGGTATGATACAAATACAGGAAATGAGTATACATATAGCGAATTATGTGAGATTGTTCCTGAATCAGATATGACCTTTAAAGCCGTGTGGGGAGAGATATGCACAATTACTTTTAGTTCTCCTGAGGGATATTTGAATGGAGATAAGAATCTGACGGTGATAACATATGAGTGTTACAAAGGTGAAGTATCTGATGTGTATTATGAATGCTTTGATCGACCAAATTATGTTCATATCGGCTGGAAAGATAGCGTAACTGGAGAAATGATTGATACTGATGATAATTTTATACCTGAATCAGATATGACCTTGATTGCCGTTTGGAGAGAAAGCCAGACATCGTCTATAGATAATCCAGCTGGAGAGTTGACTATAGGTACGCCAGTTACTGTATATGTAAATGGAAAGAATGAAGAATATATTAAATTTGTAGTTCCTGATAATGGTATGTACATATTTGAAAGCTCTTATAAGGGCGCTTCAGATCCGTATGGATATCTATACAGATATAATGATGCGGAGGGATGGACTATAAGTGAAGAAAATGATGATTGTGCAGATAGTAGCAACTTTAAAATTCGTAAAGAGCTTAAAGCCAATGAAACCGTGATGATTTCAGTGAGAAACTATGATGATGATTATTATGGTAATATAACTGTAAGCTGTAGAAAAGTGGACGCATATAATATAGCTGATATGGATTATTGGAATAAGGATGAGAAGGAAAAAACAAATGAGGAATTAACCATTTCAGATATATTTGAATTATATGATGAAAAGGCTACATATGTTGTTTCTTATAAGTCAGTTTCAGAAGAAAATGATAATTATCTTGAGGGTGTTCCACAGCATATAGGCGATTATTATATAAGAATTACTGGAACGGGCGAATATTATGGAGAGATAACCTTTGAATTACAGCTGAAGGAAAGAGATGATAAAGATATTAGTAAATTCAGTGCATCTTCCAAAAACTTTCTGTATGACGGTAAATCGATGACTAAAATCAATATTAATCTGGGATATTATTACAATATGGATTATATTGAACTTAAACAGGGAACAGATTATGAAGTTACTGGTTATTGTGAGGGGGCATTTTATAAAGCAGTAAATGTAGATTATAATATAGAACCACAATGGAAAGAGGGACTTCCAGCTGATAAAGGCATTTATACTGCCAAAATAGAGGGGAAGGGCGACTATCACGGAGTTAACTATGTTAGTTTTAGGATAGTTGATGCTGAAGATATAAGTACAGCTGTTATAATTAATTATTTATCGGCGTATAATGGAGAAAGTTTTGGATCTGTAAAACCAATGCTATTTATGGAATATATAGATAGGAATAATAATTACTATTATAAAGAATTGAATTATGGTCAGGATTTTGAAGTGACTTCTTATCAGAAATACATTTATGATGAAAGTGTAGGTTATTATCGTTTGGGTGATCAGAAAACAGGGTATCCTGTTGAAATAGGAACCTATAGTATATATTGTGAAGGTACTGGAGATTACTCAGGAATGACAAATATGATATTTTCTATTCAGGAAGAAGATGAAAGAGTAGTTATTGATGTAAGTAAAATTTCAGCATCAGAACTTAGAGAATCTGGGATAAAAGTAGATTTGCCTGAAGGAAGTCATTCATATTATAAGATAATTCCTGCACAATCGAGTAATTATTCTATCTATACAAGATATCCGGAAGAGTCAGTAAATGGGAGAATAGTTTCTTTACAAACAAATACTTGTGGATATATATACAACGAA
This sequence comes from uncultured Lachnospiraceae bacterium, assembly GCA_902782695.1. Classification (GTDB taxonomy): domain Bacteria; phylum Bacillota; class Clostridia; order Lachnospirales; family Lachnospiraceae; genus Eubacterium_Q. The sequence goes on from CACZOE010000082.1 coordinate 4,144, forward strand.
TATGGAAAATGTATGTATTATAGCGATATTGATAATACTAACTTTTTTATGAGTTTATTCCTTGAAGAAGGCAAAACATACTATTTGGCTGTAAGAGAAAACGATAAAAAATCAGGTGAAACAATTCTATGTATTGAAGGGGATGAATTTGACTATAAATATCAGTCGTCAAATAATAACAATAAAGATGATGATTCGAAAGATAAGCCAAATTCCGAGCCTTCCGATAAAAATAAACAAGATGACAAAAAGCAGAAAAATAAATCGCAGGATGGTACGCCACAAACATCGACGGATAATTCATCTGAACCACCGATACAGACTTCGGTTCCTGTTCAGACAGAATCATCTGATAATGCAACTGTAGGTCAGATGCAGAATTCAACTTCAGGACCGGCTGCTTTAGGAACAGTATTAATATCTGAAAAACATAAAGCAAAGTTTAAGGTTGTTTCTTCAGATTCAACCGGACCAAAGGTTACATATACAGGATGTACGGATAAAAATGTAAAAACTATCACCATTCCGGAAAAAGTTACTATTGATGGAATTGTATATTCTGTGACCGGAATAGCTCAAAAAGCATTTTCTGGAAACAAAAAGCTTAAGAAATTAATTATAGGAAAGAATGTATCATCGATAGGAAAAGAAGCTTTTAAGGGGTGTAAAAATTTAAAGACTATTATAATAAAAAATACACAGTTTACAAAAAAATCCTTTGGAAAGAAT
>CACZOE010000083.1 GCA_902782695.1 uncultured Lachnospiraceae bacterium
AATAACATTTATAGGCCGGAACATTATTCTCAAAAACACCTATAGTGACCTTATCAACGCCCAGAATTTCAAATGCGTACTTAAGTCCAAGCTTTAGCATTTTCTGCCCCAGGTGCTGACCCCTTTTCGACGCATCTACAATAACCCATCCGAATCTGAGCTTCTTATTATCCCCCTGGATATAACGCATGATGAAATGTCCAACTACTCCACATTCATCAAATGCTGTCATAGGATAGAAATTATCAGGCTCCGTACAGCGGCCATTTGAGTTCAAATAAACATCATTCAGTGTGTCTTCCGTAATTGGGAACGCGCCAATTATCTGGCCACCCCACAGATTGAAAGTTTCTTCATCTTTACTCCACTCTAGAATTTTTGCCGCATCACTCGGCTTATATGGTCTAAGTCTTATCATATTTTTCCTCGTTATTTATACTTAAAGGTTATACATCATGAAGTTCCCGTTATGTTTAAAGCCGTAGGCTGTGTATAGTTTCACGCCCATATCAGAGGCTGTAACATGAACTGTTCCACAGCCATAATTTCTCGCTTCCTCAACCACCCTGTGAAGAAGCTCCCTTGCTATTCCCATTCTTCTGTAGCCCGGATCAGTAAACATGCTGTTTAGCAGTCCGATCCTTCCTGTAGGACATGTAAAATAAGGTGGCTTCTCTACATATGACATCCCACTAGTTCCAACAATTCTGTCTCCATCAAAAGCCAGCCATGAGACAAATGTACCATCAGCCATATGTCTCACATAGAAATCTCTAAGGGCAGCTTCAAGGTCCACATCTGCAGGCGGAGTTTTTCCTTCAGCTGCGTATTCCTCTGTCAGCTGTTTGATTCTGAGGTCTATTATCTGATCAACGTACTTCTCTGTAAGCTTTCGATATTCTATCTTCATCTCGTCATCTCCTTATCAAATTCTCTTTTCTTGTTCCTCGAAATAAACAGTAAAATTCTCATCCTTTACGTCATATAGAGGAATCAGTTTAAAGTTCTTCGGCTGATTCTTTGTTCTATAATTATTCTGAAGCCAGATGAATATGTCATAGGTACGTTCAGAGACTTTATCAAGAAATCCCTCCGGCTTATCGAAATCTCCATAGATTACATCCACATTCTCTGTAAGTCCGGCAAGTACTATCGGACCATCCACAAATGCAGCCTGATAAGGCATGTCCGGAAGTCTCTCAGCCCGGATTTCAGATGGGAAGAAAATCTCGATCACATCACCACTTTCCAGGCCTGAAGCATTCATATATCCACCAGCTTTATAAATGGTTTTTATGTTTGATTTCTCAATTACTGCATTATCCAAATCTTCCGATTCATTTACTTTATCTGGCCACGCCTCTCCATTAACACTTATCCAAGGTGTGTCCGTCACCCAGCCAGGAATTCTGAAAGCAAATGTTATCTCAGTGATATCAGCTTCACCAGACAGTTCAAACCGAAGCTTCCATCTGGATTTTTCTTGAGTACTATGTTCATCAAACAAGGTCTGGGCATCGTAGATTCTCATATCGAGAGACTGTTTGAAAGTAATATCAGTTTCTCCAATTTTTCCATTAAGAGTTGATGGAATATACTGATTTATGTATAAGGTTTTACTTTCATCATCAGCTGAATATATCAGTTCCGGGTACTTAGTCGAAGACTGGATCATGGTTCCCTGACAGCACCAGAAATCATTTCGTTTGCTGGCCCATTTTTTCTTTGAACCTGTAGTAAGAGGCAGGAAATATGTAGGCATTCCGGTCTCACTATTCTGTTGTACCAGGAAACCGTTATAAATGCATTTCTCGATATAGTCTGAATACTTGGTATCCCCAGTCCAGCTAAACAGATAATCAGCCACCCTGACCATATTATAAACCGTGCAGAATTCCTGACCACGGTCACCTCTATATTCTCCCAGCTTCATCGGAGGAATCCAGAATTCTCCGGCATTTGCTCCTGTTGTAGCATACATACCTCTAGTGGTTACAGCACTATCCCAGAAAGTCTCGACCATCTGTTTCCACTGTTCATCTCCGGTAATTTCATACATTTTCGCAGCACCCTGGAATATAGGAATACTCGCATTGGTATGGTCATCTGTGAGAGCATCCTTACCCGCCCGTATCAGCTTAAATATTCCCTGACCCTTATAGGTGTCGGCAAGCTTCATATATCTGTCATCTCCGGTAACTGAATATGCATCTGCCCAGAGTTCAAGCATTCCCGCCTGTTCTCCTTTAAATACCGCCTCCGGTTTCCTCTGCTTCATATCCTCAGTCCAGTCAATAAACCAGTCAGCCATTCCGGAAAGAATGGTGAGTGCTTCTTCATTTCCGGTATATTTATAAGTATCGAGAAGACCCATCAGAAGCTTATGAATAGTGTACTGAGGTGACCATATATAACGGTCAGTTGTAAGCACCTCGAAATACTTCTCAGGAATCGGACCTGCCCATCTGCCTCCATTCAGCTCCTGACACTTTCTCAGTTCGGAAACTATATGACGAAGCTTTGCTGCCAGCATTTCATCGCCGTTATTTGCAACTACCGCAGCCGCTGCCGACATCCAGTGTCCCAGGAAATGTCCTCGCAGCTGACAGGTAGGTGCCTCCCAGCCCCAGTGAAGTCCGGAATTTGCCGGATCCTCCAACATCATAAGACCGGGAATAATTATCCCTGCTTCAAAATAATAATTCTGGAGAAGTGCTGTATCATCCAGCTCCTTCAGATAATCAATATTTACGTCCATTCTCTTTCTGAACAGACCTTCTGTAACCTTTACGGATTCGCCATTAAAACCTCTTAGCATATATCTTCCCCCCTCATTTTGACCTTTTGATATGTGACATACGGATTGCTCCATTGCTAAAGCAATTCTCGCAATC
>CACZOE010000084.1 GCA_902782695.1 uncultured Lachnospiraceae bacterium
CCGGTTAGGATGAATAGGAACAGTATGGATAATAGAGAGATAACTTCCATGTACATGGATGAGCTAACTGAATATGTGATAGAGAAGGGATGGCCTAAGTTTCGTGCTAAACAGATCTATGAGTGGCTGCATAAGAAACATGTCACGGATGCTGCAGATATGACAAATATATCTAAGGACATGCGGGAAGAGCTTGGTAAAGATATGTGCCAGGCAAGATATGTAACTCATCAGACTTCTCAGCAGGATGGAACTTCAAAATTTCTCCTAGAGATGTATGACGGACAGATGATAGAAACTGTATTTATGAAATACCACCATGGTAATTCTATATGCATATCTTCTCAGGCTGGCTGTGCAATGGGCTGTAAATTCTGTGCTTCTACCATTGGTGGATGCATAAGAAATCTTACTGCTGGAGAAATGCTCTGTCAGATATATACGGTTCTGAATATACTAAACGAAGAGATTTCTAATGTTGTAGTAATGGGGACAGGAGAGCCTCTTCAGAATTATGATGAGCTGATAAGATTCATTCATCTGATAACCTCTAAAGAGGGCTATGACCTGAGTATCAGAAATATTACTGTATCATCCTGTGGTATAGTTCCAAATATAAAGAGACTGGCTGATGAAGGTCTGGGAATCACATTTGCTCTTTCCCTTCATGCACCTACAGATGAGAAAAGAAAACAGATAATGCCGATAGCCCAGAGGTATACCATTGCTGAGACTCTGGAGGCTACGGATTATTATTTTGATAAGACAGGAAGAAGAATAACAGTTGAATACAGTCTGATGGGAGGGATTAACGACTCTGTAGAGGACGCAGAGACTCTTGGCAGGCTGCTTTCGGGCAGGGGTTATCATGTAAATCTTATACCTGTAAACTCTGTGGATGAGAGAGATTTTGTGAAAAGTTCAGCCCAAGTTATTGCTGAATTTAAGAAAATACTTGAAAAAAATCGAATTAATGTTACTATTAGGAGAGGTATGGGCAGCGATATTGACGCTGCATGTGGACAGCTTAGAAGAAAGTATGGTGTATCGAATTGATTTCTACCGGTAAGACTGATAAAGGTAAAAAGAGAAGTAATAATCAGGATAGCATATTCTTGAGTGATACCCCGGTCGGTCCGCTTCCAAATCTGTATATTGTGGCAGATGGAATGGGTGGACATGCAGCAGGTGATTTCGCATCCAGATATGCTATTAGTGTTGTTATAGATTTTATCAGAAAGTCCACAGTAAGAAACCCTATATCACTTCTTAAGAGGGCTTTTGTTTATGCAAGTAATGAGCTGTATAAAGAAGCTGAGAAGGATAAAGATAAAATGGGCATGGGAACCACCATGGTGGCAGCTGTGTTTGTTGATAACGAACTGTATGTTGCAAATATCGGCGACAGCAGATTATATCTGATAAATGATGATATTACTCAGATAACTATGGATCATTCTCTTGTTGAGGAACTGATCAGAAGTGGCCAGCTTGAGAGAAATAAGGGAAGGAATCATCCTGAGAAGAATATCATAACCAGAGCAATGGGTTCACGAGATGAAGCTATGCCTGATTTCTTCCAGATCACACTATCTGAAGGAGACAGAGTGCTTCTTTGTTCGGATGGATTGTCAAATATGGTTGAAGATGATGAGATTAGAGATATAGTAGTTGATTATGACGATCCTTACGAGGTAGTGGATTCATTAATTCAAAGAGCTAACTATTACGGTGGAAATGATAATATTTCCGTTATAGTAGTTTCTATATAGAGAGGTGTGAAATGTTAAAACCCGGTACAATATTAGATGACAGATATGAAATAATAGATGTAGTCGGAACCGGCGGAATGTCTACTGTTTACCGAGCAAAAGACGAGAGACTCAGAAGATATGTTGCTATAAAGGTTCTAAAGTCAGACTATAGTTCAGATCAAAATTTCGTATCAAAATTCCGTGCTGAAGCTCAGTCATCAGCAGGACTTACACATCCTAATATCGTAAGCGTTTATGATGTATGTGAGGACGATGGAAGATATTTCATCGTTATGGAGCTTGTTGAAGGAATAACTCTTAAAGAGTATATCAACCTGAATGGCAGACTAAATATGGCACAGGCCATTGACTTTTCTATTCAGATAGCTTCCGGTCTGGAGGCTGCTCATGAGCACCATGTTATTCACAGGGATATAAAACCACAGAATATCATAGTTTCAAAGAGTGGAAATATAAAGGTAACCGATTTTGGTATAGCAAAGGCGGCTACCTCTACAACCATGTCTACTACAGGAATCGGATCTGTACATTATATCTCTCCTGAACAGGCAAGAGGCGGATATAGCGATGAGAGAAGTGATATTTACTCACTTGGTATTACCATGTATGAGATGGTTACAGGAAGAGTTCCTTTTGAAGGCGATACAAATGTAGCCATAGCTCTTATGCATATTCAGAATGATATGATACCTCCGAGACAGCTGTATCCTGATATTTTCCCAAGCTTTGAGAAAATAATCATGAAGGCTACTCAGAAGAAGCCTGAGAGAAGATACCTTACTGCAGCTGCACTTATTGCGGACCTGAATCGTGTTAAGGATAATCCTAATATAGATATAATTGTAGCTCCTCCTACATTTACGGGAGCACCTACACAGCAGTTTACTCCTGATGATATGCAGAAGATCAAGGATGGAAGTGCTGCAAAGGAAAGACTTGATGAGCGTAAAATGGCCGAGAGTTCTTATCCGGCTTCTTCTGAAGTTCATCCTGACAGAAGTCGTATAGAGGCTATCCTTAATCAGAAGGATGATGAGTATGATTACGACGATGATGAAGAAGAGGAATATCAGGAAGAGTATAAAAAACCTCAGCCGAGAAAGAGTGAATCCAGAAGAGGAAACCTGAAAAAGGTTGATGATTATGATGAGAACTATCGTCCGACTGTAGAATATGAAGACGATGATGAAAGTGATGTTGATCCAAAGCTTGAGAAAGCGGTTATGATCGGTGGTGTTGCGGCAGCAATCATCATAGCAGTTCTTTTGTTTGTATTTATCGGAAATATGGCGGGCTGGTTTGATTTCGGAAAGAAGCAGGACGTCACAGAGGAAGTAACTGAAGAACTTACTGTTACAACTGAAGAAGCTAAGGTTGAAATGCCAGATCTTGTAGGTCTTAGTGAAAAGGCAGCAGAGAAGGATCTGAAGGAAGTAGGCCTGAATAATTATCAGTTTGTTCAGGAAAATTCAGTAGATGTAAAAGAAGGATATGTTATCAGCCAGAATGTAGAATTCAAAACCCAGATAGCAAAGGATACACAGATTATTATTACTGTAAGTGCCGGAGCTGAAGAGCTGGAAGTAGCTGATGTAAGAAATATGGATGAGGATGATGCTTATGCTGCTTTAGAGAAGCAGGGCTTCAAACCTACCAGATCCTATAAGTTTGATGATGAAGTAGATAAAAATAAGGTCATTTCAACAGAGCCACAGGCTGGAGAAAAGCTTAAAGCCGGAGAAACCATTGTTATCTATGTAAGTCAGGGAAAAGAGGAGAAGATAACAAAGGTTCCTAATCTCGCAGGACAGACTGAAGCAACAGCTAAGGGTAGTCTTGAGGCAGCAAATCTGACTGTTGGTGAAGTAACTTATGAATATAATTCTTCTATACCTGCAGGTGAAGTTATCAGCCAGAGTATAGCAGCTGATACTGAGGTTAAAGAAGGAACCGTTATAGGTTTTGTTATCAGCAAGGGTGTAGAGAAGAAGAGCTACACAGGAAAAGTCAGCGGTACCATCTTTACAGATGATGAAGAGCTGGCAGAGACTACGGTTACAGTAACTGTATATATAAGTGATGCAGGTGGAGTTCATCAGGTATATGCTTCAACTGAATCAGGTGGTTCCATAGACGTAGGAGGAAGCCTGGCTGATCTGCAGTATAACGACGGTACAGTTACGTTTGTTGTTATGACAGTTGAAAATGAAGATGTATCAGCATATTATTCACAGTCATTAACACTTACATATGAAGAGCAGTGATCATGAAAATAACGGGCAAAGTTATTAAAGGAATAGGCGGCTTCTACTATGTAGTAGCCGCTAGTATTTTATATGAGTGCAGGGCAAGAGGTGTTTTCAGAAAGCAGGGAATCACTCCTCTGGTTGGAGATATAGTGGATATAGAACCAACGGATGAGGAGGCGAAGGCTTATCTCACGGATATTCATGAGAGAAGTTCTGAGCTTATAAGACCTGCTGTTGCAAACGCTGATCAGGCCATGCTTATATTTTCTGCTACCAGACCGGACATAAATTATGGTCTGATTGACAGATTTCTTGCCAATATGTATCAGCAGGGACTTGAGACAGTACTCTGTGTGAGTAAAACAGATCTGGTTGATAAGGAAACTCTGGATGCTATTACTTTGATCTATAAAAAAGCGGGCTATGACATTTATCCTCTTTGTAATAAAACAGGAGAAGGCCTGGAAGAAATAAGAAATGTGATCAAAGGTAAATCCACTGTGCTTTCCGGACCATCGGGAGTTGGCAAGTCTTCGCTTATAAAGAATCTTATTCCTCATAGTGAGGTTGAGATTGGAGAGCTGAGTGAGAAGATAGGCAGAGGAAAAAATACCACAAGACATACTGAACTGCTAGCGCTGGATGAGGATAGTACGGTTTATGATACTCCGGGCTACAGCAGTATAGATCTTCTATGTACGGATGAGTCAGAGCTGGCGGGCCTTTTCAGGGAATTCACTGAGTTTAATGGAAATTGCAGATTTGCAGGCTGTAGTCATCTGGCTGAACCGAACTGTGCCGTGAAAAGTGCGGTAGAAGATGGTATCATCTCACTGAGCAGATATAATAGCTATAAAGAAATGTATAGTAATATTAAGTCGAGGAGGAAGTGGTAATGAATATCCTGGCTCCATCAATGCTGTCAATTGATTTTGGAAATATAGAAAGAGACCTTAAGGAAGTGACTTTAGCTGGTGCTGACACTATCCATTTTGATGTTATGGATGGAATGTTTGTACCGAATATTTCGTTTGGTCAGCCTGTTTTTAAGGCTGTAAGAAAGTTAATGCCAGACATAGCGCTGGATGTTCATATGATGGTTCAGGAGCCTACCAGATATCTGAAGGATTTTGAATCAGCAGATATCATGACTATTCATCTGGAGGCAACCTCAGATGTATTGAAGTCTGTAAAAGAAATCAAAGCTGCAGGACTAAAGGTGGGGCTTGCTCTGAAACCGGCTACTCCGGTAGAAGAGCTTCTTCCATATCTTGAAGAACTGGACATGGTTCTTTTAATGAGTGTTGAGCCTGGTTTTGGTGGACAGAGCTTCAGACCGGAAACTCTAGATAAAATAAGACTTGCCAGAAAGTATATGCAGGAAAGAAGTCTCGACATTGATATAGAAATAGATGGCGGTGTTACCAGTGATAATCTGCCTCAGATACTGGAAGCCGGTGCAAATGTCATAGTAACGGGATCTTCTATATTCAATGGGAATATTACAGATAATGTAAAAAGATTTCTGGAGATAATGAGATGAAATGTCTTTTAGTTGCCGGTGGGACTGTCAGTAGAAAACAGTTGCTGGAGATGTATGAACAAATGCAGCATCCCTTCACAGTGGGAGTGGACCATGGAACGATTGTTCTTACAGAAGCAGGAATAAAAGTGGATATGGCTATTGGTGATTTTGATTCAGTTACCGATAGTGAAAAAGATACACTCAAAAATGTCGAAGTGGTTGAAGAACTAAATCCAGTTAAAGATGATACTGATACAGAACATGCTGTCAGATATATCGCTGAAAAGAATTTTGATGAGGTTGTTCTCATGGGCTGTACTGGTACCCGTCTGGATCATACGATGGACAGTATATTCATTCTTAAAATCCTTTCAGAAAAAGATATAAATGCATATATTCTGGATACTAATAATAAGATATATATAAGAAAAGGGATGATCACATTTAATAAAGAGTCTCTTTTCGGTAAATACATTTCAATCCTGCCATATTCAGCTGATACACTTGTATCTGAGATAAGAGGCTTTAAGTATAATGCAGACAATCTGCAGCTTATCAGAGAGAGTGGAAGAGGTATAAGCAATGAACTTCCGGGGGAAAGTGGTTATATAAAGACGGATGATTATATAATAATCATGGAGACTAAAGATTAGATGGATATTTATGGATTTGCAAAGGGAAAGAGAGCAAATTATTTTGAATTTGCATTTCTCAGTACAGTTTTTATAGTCGGGATAACAGGAGCTGCTATCCTTCCTTTTTATGTTTATCTCTTCGGGGCCGGTATATTCTGGGAATTTCTCGGGATTATTATCTGCCTTGTTTTTGTGTGGAATTATGAAGGCTATAAACTGATGAGATATGCCAGAAAAAATTCAGATATAATAACTCTTCCTGGATTTTTTAAAAACAGATTTAAAGATTCATGTGAATATCTCAGACTCCTGGCGGCTACAGAAATACTAACCCTGTCAGTGGTGATAGTATCCATACTTCTAAGGGAACTGGGGGTAATATACTCAAAGGTTCTTGGATTTGACTCCCAGAATACAGCTTTTGTAGTGATGTTTATCATAGCATTTTATGTGGGATGGTTTGGAATCAACTCGCTTATTAAGAGTGCACCACTGAAGGCTGTTTTTATGCTGCTTACAATAATAGCATTATTTGTTTATGCCTTTGTCACAGTGGGATCACGTCAGCTGATCAGAAATATGATGCTTACAGATATAACAGGAAGCGTAAGTGAATATGTAAATATCCTGTTTCATGATGGAAATCTCCTTTATCCGGAGGATTATATTTCTCTTATTTCAATGGGAATCCTGGCATCCGGAATGCCATTCCTTCTTTCTACATTTTTTATTTCAAAAAATTCCAGATCTATAACAGTAAGCAAACAGATAACAATTATATTTATGATTCTTTTCTATGTTGCTGGTGCATGCATGGGTGGAATATCCAGAGGCTATCTGTATCCAGAAAAGATAACCAGATCACTGTCTGAGTATTTTAAATTTTTCTATTCCAGGTTATCTGAGGATGGAGATTCCGGAAAGATAATGGCAACACTTCTGATGCTTCTGGTTGGTCTCGCGTTCGTTACTGCCATAGAGGGCTCTCTTCATGTGATTGTTACAGTTCTATTTAATGATATCATTATGGGTGGAAAGCTTATAAGGATAAAAAATGGAAGAGACAGACTGTATATCCTGTGCATTACTTATATCATGGCTATGCTATGCTTTGTAATAAGTCAGTGTATCGGAAATGTGTCAATAAATGTACTGGTGGTATTTCTGGGGACTCTGGGATGTTCCATAGCGCCTACTGTATTTATGTCACTGGTGTGGAAAAGAATGAATAAATATGGATGCATGGCAGGACTTGTGATAGGACTGCTGAGTGTGCCTTTTCTTAAGTATGCGCAGCTGTTTCAGTTCAGCGGAAAGAAAGTTTCATTATGTGATATCCTGGGTGTGAATTCAGTTGTTCCGTCAATGCTGGTATCTTTTCTTGTGATCATTCTGGTAAGTCTGCTTACTGGAAAACCTGATGAGACAGTAGTAGGAGAGTTTACAGATGTTGAACATAGAATTACAAATTAGAAAAGGAAAGAAAAAAGACACCTCGTTAAACGAGGTGCCTTTAATATACACTATTCATAGGGTGAGAGAGTTATGAAAAATCTATGGTTTTAATATAAAACTGAAATATGAACAAACTATTAACAAAAGAATAAATAACTGTAAATTAATTAAATATTTTTGTTTTTATGGTTCTTTCATATATGTTTCATTTATGGTAGAATGATAAGAGTGTGATTAAAAGAGGAGGAGAAAGTGAGTATGGCTAAGTTTAAAGGAAATACAAGAAGCTTTGCTGATGCAGTTAAAAAGGTATCTGCAGAGGGTGCTGATACATTTGAATCTGATAATAATGAATTCACTGAAACTCTGAAAATGAATGAAGAAAGTGATACAACTGGTGGAGACGATGCTTCTTTGGTTCAGATCAATGTTCCAAAAGAGATGGAGGAACTGGCTGAAGAAAAGAAGGAGAGTGATGTAAAAGAAGATTCATGTAATGATTCTGATAAAGAAAAGGAAAATCCTTCAAAGACCAAAAACAAAAAGAATCAGTCAAAGCCTGTTGAAATGAAAAAAATAAAAGAAGGAATAATTATGCAGGATACCAAGGAATTAAAGATACCTCAGATGGAAAGTGAACTTAAATCAACTGAGGAAATAAGGGGGATGAATGAGGATACAACATTTATTACCCGGGGAACAGTGGTTCATGGTGATATAGAGTCTGATGGTGATATTGAAATCAGAGGTCGCGTAGAGGGAAATATCAGATGCGATGGTAAACTGATAGTAGGAGGTGTCGTGAAAGGCGATATCATTACCGGTGAGCTTTACGCAGAAGAGGCAAATATTGCCGGTGAAATAAGTGCCCGTGGAACAGTTAAAATAGGCGCTGGTTCTGTAACCGTTGGTAACATTTCTGCTGATACGGCTGTAGTTGCAGGAGCTGTAAAGGGCGACATGGATGTAAGAGACGAGGTCGTTTTTGATTCTACGGCAGTTGTTATAGGAAATATCAAATCCAAATCTGTGGATATAAGAAGTGGAGCCATAGTTGAAGGTTTCTGCAAGCAGGTTTATTCCAATGTGGATGTTGAGAAATATTTCAGTTCAGATATAGAATCCATTTAGTTTTTATATAGAACTGATTCATCTGATCTTTACAGAGATCAAATATATATTAGGAGACTTGTAAAATGAAGTATAATCGTATATTACTTAAACTCAGTGGAGAAGCACTGGCAGGTGATAAAGGACATGGCTTCTCTGAAGAAGAAGTAAGTCGTGTTGCTGAAGAAGTAAAAAAGGTTGCTGATAAAGGTATCCAGATAGGGATAGTTATCGGTGGAGGAAACTTCTGGAGGGGACGTACATCTAATGATATGGACCGTGTAAAAGCAGACCAGATAGGTATGCTGGCTACAGTTATGAACTGCATTTATACGGCTGATGCTTTCAGAAGAGCAGGTATGAAATGTAAGATAATGTCACCATTTACCATTGGTGATGTTACTGAACTCTACGTTAGAGATAAAGCAGTAGAAGCAATGGAGGCCGGATACATAGTATTTTATGCTGGCGGTTCAGGTCATCCTTTCTTTTCAACAGATATGCCTACAGTTCTCAGAGCTGTTGAGACAGAGTGTGATATAATCCTTTCAGCTAAATCTATAGATGGCGTATATGACAGTGATCCAGAACTGAATCCGGATGCAAAGAAATTTGATGAGATGGAAATGACGGATATCGTTGATAAGAAGCTGGGAGTTATAGACCTTGCTTCAGCTGTACTTGCAATGGAAAATCATATGCCGATGATTCTTTTCGGACTTTCTGAGGAGAATTCAATCATCAGAGCAGTATCAGGCGAAAAAATAGGCACAATAATAAATGCTTAGTTAATATATTAAAAGAGATATGTGATAACAGGAGGTTACTAAAATGGCAGTTTATGAAGAAAAAATGCAGAAGACAGTAGATGCTCTTGCAAATGAGTATGCAACAATCAGAGCGGGACGTGCTAATCCACGTATCCTGGATAAGATCAAGGTTGATTATTATGGATCACCAACAAACATTCAGGGCGTAGCAAACGTTTCTGTTCCTGAAGCCAGAACACTTATGATCACTCCATGGGAGCCATCTATGGCTAAAGCTATAGAGAAGGCAATCCTTGCTTCAGATCTCGGAGTAACTCCAAACAATGATGGTAAAAATGTAATCATCAATTTCCCTGAGCTTACAGAGGAAAGACGTAAGGAGCTTGCAAAGGATATAAAGAAGAAGGGTGAAGAGGCAAAGGTTGTAGTTCGTAACGTAAGACGTGACGCAAAGGATGCGGCAAAGAAGCAGAATAAGGCTGGCGAAATCTCAGAAGATGAGCTTGCAGATGCAGAAGACGATATCCAGAAGGCTACAGATAAATTCGTTGATGAAATCGACAAAATGATCGACACAAAAACAAAAGAAATCATGACAGTTTAAAGGTGCAACGTTCGGCTTCAGAATGACAGAATAATCAGACTCATAAGCTTGCTTAATGAGGATGGTTATTCTGTTGTTCTGAAAGTCGGTACGACTGACCTAAGGTGACATGAGGGATGCTATCTGCGAAGCAGATAGTAGAGCACGAAGTGCG
>CACZOE010000085.1 GCA_902782695.1 uncultured Lachnospiraceae bacterium
AGGCAAATATGGCTGTATTTTTTGCAACAATGGAGCCAGGTGATACATTTATGGGTATGAATCTGGATCACGTCGGACACCTGACACATGGTTCACCTGTAAATATGTCTGGTAAGTATTTCAACTGTGTTCCTTACGGTGTTAATGATGAGGGACGTATTGATTATGATAACGTTCTTTCTATCGCTAAGGAAGCTCGTCCAAAACTCATCGTTGCAGGTGCATCAGCATATGCAAGAGAGATAGATTTCAAGAAGATGCGTGAGATAGCTGATGAAGTTGGCGCTATCCTTATGGTAGATATGGCTCATATCGCAGGTCTTGTAGCTGCTGGTTATCATATGAGTCCTATACCTTATGCTGATATCACAACTACAACAACACATAAGACACTTCGTGGACCTAGAGGTGGTATGATCCTCTGCAGCGAAGAAGTGAATGCAAAGTACAATTTCAACAAAGCTATATTCCCTGGAATCCAGGGTGGTCCTCTTATGCATGTTATTGCTGGTAAGGCAGTATGTTTCAAAGAGGCTCTTTCACAGGATTACAAGGATTATATGGGAAGAGTAGTAGAGAATGCAGCAACACTTGCAGCAGCACTTCAGGACAGAGGATTTGACATCGTTTCAGGCGGAACAGATAACCACCTGATGCTTGTTGACCTGAAGAGACTTGAGCTCACAGGTAAGGAAGTTGAGAAGCTTCTTGACAGCGTTCATATCACTGTAAATAAGAACACTGTACCAAACGATCCTAAGTCACCATTCGTAACAAGTGGTATCAGAGTAGGTACTCCTGCAGTTACAACAAGAGGAGCTGTTAAGGAAGATATGTATGTGATCGCTGATGCATTTAAGGCAGCTATCCTTGATAAGGATAATGCTAAGGCTGAAGCACTTGTTAAGAGTATCACAGAAAAGTATCCTCTGTATAAATAACAGGAAAAATTATGGAAGAAAACAGAAACGATAATAACCCCAATAACAATAATAACAACAATAAAAATAATGATAATAAACGCCCAGGTGGTTTCAACAATACCATCGCTGTTATCATCATAACGCTGGTTCTTTCCATCATCTTTATCATGGCATTAAATAATTATAGGTCTTCCGGAGAGAAGGAAGTATCCTATGATAAGTTCATTCAGATGGTGGATGCAGGTAAGGTAAAGGATGTTAAGATCTACGAGAAGAGAATCAAATTCACCCCTAATGAGGATGATAAGAAAACTCAGAATATTACCTACTACGTAATAAGAACTGATGATTATGATCTGATATCAAGACTGGAAAAGTCACAGGTTAAGTTTACGGCTATTGATGAGGGTGGAAATGCTATCCTCGGCCAGATACTTTATTATGTTATATTCTTCGCGGTTATGTACTTCATTACAATGATGATAATGAGACGTATCACAAGTGGTGGTGGCGGAATCATGAACGTGGGCAAGTCAAATGCCAAGCTCTATGACATGACCAAGAACACTGGTGTTACATTCAAGGATGTAGCTGGTGAAGAGGAAGCTAAGGAATCACTTACCGAGATGGTAGATTTCCTGAAGAATCCTGCCAAGTATCTGGAAATCGGTGCGAGACTTCCCAAGGGTGCGCTTCTTGTAGGCCCTCCGGGAACAGGTAAGACACTTCTTGCAAAGGCAGTAGCCGGCGAAGCCGGAGTACCATTCTTTTCTATGTCTGGTTCCGAATTCGTTGAGATGTATGTTGGTGTGGGTGCTTCCAGAGTAAGAGACCTTTTCAAACAGGCAAATGCAAAAGCACCTTGTATTATATTTATCGATGAGATCGATGCGATAGGTAGAAGCCGTGATACCCGTCATATGGGCGGTGATTCAGAAAGAGAGCAGACTCTTAATCAGCTGCTTTCAGAAATGGACGGTTTTGATACTTCAAAGGGTATCATTATACTGGCTGCAACTAACAGACCTGAGGTTCTTGATAAAGCGCTTCTGAGACCGGGACGTTTTGACAGAAGAGTAATAGTTGAAAGACCTGATCAGAGAGGTCGTGAAGATATACTAAGAGTTCATTCCAAGGATGTTAAGCTGGATGAGACTGTTGATCTTCACGAGCTTGCAAGCGTGACCAGCGGTTCGGTAGGTGCTGATCTGGAGAATATAATCAATGAAGCTGCTCTTACAGCAGTTCGTAAGGGTAGAAGATTTGTATCTCAGGATGACCTGATCGAATCCGTAGAGGTTGTATTTGCAGGTAAGGAGAAGAAGGATCGTATCCTTTCCGCTGATGAGAAGAGCATAGTAGCTTATCATGAAGCAGGACATGCACTCCTTACAATGCTTCAGAAGAATACCATGCCGGTTCAGAAGATTACTATAGTTCCAAGAACTATGGGTGCTCTGGGTTATGTATGGCAGACACCTGAGGAGGAGAAATATCTGGAGACCCAGGCTGAGATGGAAGCTCACATAGTTATTACTATGGGTGGACGTGCAGCCGAGGCTATCAAGTTTCCTTCTGTAACTTCAGGAGCTTCAAATGATATAGAACAGGCTACCAAGGAAGCCAGAGCAATGGTTACCATGTATGGTATGTCTGAGAGATTTGGAATGGTTCAGCTGGAAGGAATCACAGGAGAGTATCTCGACAGAAGATCCATGCTTCAGTGTTCTGATGAAACAGCTACCATGATAGATGATGAAGTTCGCATCATCATAAATAATGCTTATGACAGAGCGGTTAAGATACTTTCTGAGAATGAGCATATACTTGATGCTATAGCCCTTTATCTGATAGATCATGAGTCTATTACCGGTAAGGAATTTATGAATATCTTTAACCAGGTGACTGGAGGAGTTTATCCTAAAATAGATATGAGCACATCACTTACTTCAGGAGGAAGAACCTGGAAGGTAACTGATACAGCTGAAAAGCTGAAGGAAAGAGCAAAAGATAAGAAGGCTAAAGAAAAGGCTGATAAAGCTGCTGAAAAGTCGACTGATAAAGCTACTGAAAAGGCTGCAAAGAAGGCTAAGAAAAAGGCTGCAAAGGCTGCCGAGAAGGCTGAGAAAAAGAAAAAGTCAGCGGCTGACAGATTGAAGGTCTATGCAAGCGAGGAGTTTGAAAAGAAAAGAGATGAACTTCTTGCAGATGATAGTGACCTTGAGATGGATGAAGATGTTTCTTCAGAAATCAGAGAAGTAACAAATGCCGGCAACATAGATGGTACAGATATCATATCCGCTGAGGAGAGTACTTCAGGAACAGATAACAGTTCCGGAAGCCCTGATGAGGAAGAAGATACAGAAGGCGGCGACAACAAGATGCCTTGGCAGTAGGTTTAGATGTAATCCCTTTATGGGGCCTGGTAGTGAAAGGAAAAAGTATGGAAAGAAAATCATTTTCAAGGATAATCATCTCTGTTTTGATGATAGTGGTGTTATTAATATCATCTGTATCTGCAGCAGGTATTCAGGTTGAGGCAAAGTCTAAGTATAATTCAAATATGGCTAAGTATCTGAAATACTATAAGGCGAAAAATTATAAGAAGGCTAAGAAATATGCGAAGAAGCTAAAAAAGACAAAGGATACATCCCTAAATAAAATGTCTAGTAAGCAGAAAAAGGCTTATCTTAGCAAGGTTAAGAAATACAGCTTTGATATGTTTAATTACGATAAAAAAGAGGGCTTTCTCGAAGGATACTATCTGGCAGATCTGAACGGAGATAAAAGTGCTGAGCTTCTGGTAAAGCATGGAACCTGCGAAGCTGATTTCAGAACCGAGATTTATACCTACAAAGGTGGCGAAGCTGTTAAGGTCGCTACATCCGGTGCAGGTCATATAAGCTATATTGCTTATCCCGGTAAGGGAGTTGTAACAGTATGGGGACATATGGGATTCTGCAGTGTAGGTCTTTTACGAATCAAGAATGGCAAAATAAATACAAAGAATTATGGAAGTCAGTCGAGTGTATATGAATATACCATTCCTCAGAATTTCCTGGATAATCATGTGGACTACACAAACGGAAGAGAAGTAGATCTATCAGATCTTCAGTAAAA
>CACZOE010000086.1 GCA_902782695.1 uncultured Lachnospiraceae bacterium
CCTGTTAATCCAGCTTTATTCTCTGCTATATCAGTAGCATCAAATGCTAACGGATCGTTATGTTCATCGGTAAAATAAGAACAATCCCATCCATCAGGATTTAAAACATAATTACTATCGTTTGCTCTTGCCTGAAGATAATATGACCATGCTATATCAGCATCCTCAGGAGTGACATTTTCTGCTGGTTCTTCACCAATTCTATTAATCAGTCTGTCAACATTTGAATTTGCATTTACATTAACAGCCTGAATCAAAGGAGTATCGCCATATGGTGAATCAAATATAATATTACCATTAGTAGTACCACCTTGGGCCGGTTTAGTCGGATCAAAGCTGTCACCATATACAGACTGAGGTGCCTCAAGATACATAGATGCACAGGAATTATTTCCCCATCTTATCTTGGTACCATCATCTCCCAATTCACCAATAAGGAACAATGCTGTTGAACTGATATAATCAACATCGTTATTATTACTATTACCTTCGTTATCAATATTAGTAAAATACTTTGTAGCAAACGTAGTCTCCATATGATTCTTCTGATCTACTCTGCTTGCCACTATACCATAATCTACCGCACCACCAAGTACTGTAGCATAATTGATGTTTGATGCGGAATCCTGTTCAGGAGGCGCGGCTGCGTTGACTGTACCCAGTCCCTCTTTACCTCCTGTTGCTATCAACGACAATGCCATGGCCGTAGCAAGTGCTATTGAAGCAATCTTCTTTAGTCCTTTTCTCATAGATTTTCTCTCTCCTCTCCAAGAAATTTCTTAGAACTTTTTTACGCGTAATTATATACGTGGGATACCATGCATAATCTCTCTCACCAGTATTATTTCTCCTGATACAAGCAATTATTCTGTCAAACTATTATGACTAAAATCCAAAGTTTTTTCAAAAAATTGACATGTAAAGAGCGCAGTAAACCCACTAGTACTACATAATTAAGCTTAATCTAACATGAAAAGTGCATTAATTCAAGGCATATTTTTGTGAAAAATGTATGATTTCTTACGCAAACTCAACATATTATCAATTATGTCTCTTTATATACTATATTTAGCGCTTTTTGTTTACATAATTTTCCCGTTTTTGTCATTGACATTTTCAAATAATCATAAAAATATAAGCAATTTACTCTTCTATTTATATCTTTCACTCTTCTTTTTTATTTTATTTTGACATTTTTCAGCGTCTTTTATATACTTTCTTTTAGCTTTTAAAGTAACAAAATCCTTCATATATAATTGAAGGATTTAAGAACATAAGGAGGACATATTATGAGTATCAAAATAGGAATTCTCGGCTATGGAAATCTCGGCCGCGGAGTTGAGAAAGCTGTAAATGAATGTGATGATATGGAGCTTGTGGGAGTATTTACCAGACGTGATCCTGCAAATGTATCTACTCTTTCTGGAGCTAAAGCATATCACGTAGATGAACTTGAAAATATGAAGAATGATGTAGACGTTCTCATCATCTGTGGAGGAAGCGCTACCGACCTTCCTGAGATGACACCAAAATACGCCGCTTCATTTAATGTTATCGATTCTTTCGATACACACGCAAATATACCTGTTCATTTTGCAAATGTTGACAAAGCAGCTAGTGCTGCTGGAAAAATAGGTATCATCTCCTGTGGATGGGATCCGGGAATGTTCTCTCTCAACCGTCTTTACTCCGAGTCAGTTCTTCCGGGAGGAAAAGCTTATACATTCTGGGGTAAGGGTGTCAGCCAGGGTCACTCAGATGCTATAAGAAGAATCGATGGAGTTCTTGACGCAAGACAGTATACAGTTCCGGTACCTGAAGCACTTGAAAAAGTTCGTTCCGGCGAGAATCCCGAGCTCACAACCAGAGAAAAACATACCAGAGTCTGCTACGTAGTTGCCGAAGATGGAGCAGACAAAGAAAGAATCGAAAAAGAAATAGTAACCATGCCAAACTATTTCGCTGATTATGATACTACAGTATATTTCATATCAATGGATGAAATGAAAGCCGAACACAGTGGACTTCCACATGGTGGTTCAGTTATATATTCCGGACAGACCGGATCTGGAGACAGCGCAAAAAACCATGTAATAGAATACAGTCTTAAACTTGATTCTAATCCTGAATTCACAGGTTCTGTACTCACAGCCTATGCAAGAGCTGCTTACAGAATGAATCAGGCAGGCGACAGCGGAGCTAAAACAGTATTTGATATAGCTCCAGCTCTTCTGTCACCACTCAGCGGTGATGAGATCAGAGCACATATGCTGTAAAACAATAAATCGATCTAATGCTTTAAAAGGGGATGGTCCAAACCATCCCCTTTCACATTAATAACTATCATGTTTTACTACGAAACTTCTCTCCCCCTCAACTACGGGTATATTCTTCCAGTCAATATCATCTATATGAACATAGTGTCCTGCATCTATTTCA
This sequence comes from uncultured Lachnospiraceae bacterium, assembly GCA_902782695.1. Taxonomy (GTDB): domain Bacteria; phylum Bacillota; class Clostridia; order Lachnospirales; family Lachnospiraceae; genus Eubacterium_Q. The sequence continues at coordinate 2,440 of CACZOE010000086.1, forward strand.
CTCAGAAATCTTGAAATAAGCTCCCTTTCTCCCTGAACCTCGACCTCTACTCTTCCATCATAGAGATTTCTTACATATCCCGTAAGCCCAAGTCCTTTTGCTGCATAGTTGGCTCTGTATCTGAAACCTACTCCCTGAACAGAACCGGATATATACATATGTCGTCTAACCATTATTTTCATCTCCAAAAAACACATAGAGGGAACCCTGCGAGATTCCCTCTAATTATATACCTAGGCAAAACACAGATTACGCTAAGCTATGCAATCGGCTTCACTTCCGATTTTAATAAGTGAACCACCATTCCTATTAATGTTGCGATCATTTCTCCCTTATCATAGATATCCGGACTAAGGTCAGTAAGCAGCAGTCCGTAAAAACTCTTTTCATAGAATATCGGGAAGGTTACAAAATTTTTATTATATACCTTTATCTCACGCTGAATAAATATATCTGACAAAGGTCTATATTGCCTGCCTTCCGGAATCTGATAGATAACATCTGATTTAACAACACTCACCAGCCTTATAAGCTCTGGATAATCTCTTACGGCAATCTGTTCCATAGTAACTGGCGATTCAAATATATAAAGAGCCGCATTCTTTATTCCAACCATATTTATAGAGGTCAGAAGATCCATACGAACTTTATCTTTATCATGATTATAGTCCATGCTCTTGATAAGGAACTTGCGGAACATATCTCTTGATATAAAACCAGCATTAAATTCCCTTGTTCTCATTTCAGACACTGAACGAAGCGCATCATCCTTCATTCTGAGGAACAGCCTGTTAACCGGAGTATTTTCCTTTCCTCTTAATACTCTGTTGATTCCTGTCTGAAGTCTGGTAACGCTTTCAATAAATTTTGAAACATCCGTATATTCCATGGCACGATTACGGAAGAATATATCTATAAGCTCACCTATCTCCTCAAACTCATCCTTTCCTATATATCTCTTTCTTATACCTTTGAACATTCTGGAAAGGATTTCATAGAATAGTCTCTTCAGATTAATGTCTTCTCTACTAATAGTTTCATTAGCATACCTGTAAAAGCACTCATCAAACATCCTGTTTATCAGATCTTCATTTATTATGCTAAGATCAGCCAGCGAATATTCGTATTTATCATATTTGAGAGACTGCCTTCCATAAAGTCTTGTAGGGACATTTACCGACTCAACCTTTTCTCCTTCTATTTTTTTCAGAAGAAGTTCAAGTGCCTTCTGACCAAGTGTAACAGATTCTGACCCAATGGATGAAAGTGTCGGTGTCATCTCTGCAGCCATATGTGTATTATCAAATCCGAACACCTGTATATCCTTACCAGGAACAAGTCCTCGTCTCTTCATCACATTATAAAGTCCCACAGCCGAGGCATCATTTACACAGAAAATAGCCTGGATATCAGGATTATCATTCAGCAGCTTTTCAGACACCCCTTCTGTATTTTCTGACATATCAGATGATACGTACAGCTTTTCATCAAATGATATTCCATTTTCAGCAAGACATTCTATATAAATCTCTCGTCTTCTGGTTGAATCGACATTTTCCTCGTAACCACCGATCATTCCTATATGAGTAAAGCCATATTCACTTACAAGTACATTTATAGTTTCACTTATACCCATCTTGTTATCATAATTGACAGTGGTGTATTCCTCAAAATCAGATGCAAGAAGTACAGTCGGAATATCCTTATATTGGTCAAGAAAACTATGTATCTGTTCCTTTTTTAATGCCCATCCAATACTTCCCATGGCTATGATAAGACCATCCATCTTGCAGACACTTCCAAGGTTGTATACACTGTTAAACATATAATTATGCTGGGACACAGTATCCCCCTGGAAATTTTCCACCATAAGTTCTCCAGGAAGAATAGCCAGACGAATATTTGTATTCTTCGGAAGTCTGTTAACTATACCCTTGATGATTTCCTTGGAAAATTCATTTGCTATCCCGCCGACCACAAGACCTATTAATTTTTCGTTTGTTTGTTTTTCTTTCATATCTTAAACTCCGAATCAGATCCTTTAGCCGGCATCAGATATTTATTTCCGCAGTAGGTTTAGCAAAATAGTATCCCTGAGAGTAATCTATCTGATAATCAAGAAGCTTATTCTGTATTGCTTCATTTTCAACAAATTCAGCAACAATCATAACCTGTGTATGTGCAAGATTTTTCCAAGTAGCTATAAGAGCAATCAGATTCTCAGCTCCCGAATTATCACAACAATTCTTTACTATGGAACCATCTATTTTAACTATGTCAGACTGAAGATTAATGATATGCTGCAGATTTGAGAACCCACTTCCGAAATCATCTATGGATATCTTCCCTCCTAATTCGTGAATCTTATCTACAAATTCAACCATAACATTATAATCATCTATATCTTCATTTTCCAAAAGCTCAAATATAAAGTGTTCAGGATGTTTAGCAGTAGACAGAAAATCATAGATATAGTCGGTTATTTCTTTATTTCTAATATCTCTCATTCCAAGATTTATGCTTACACTGTTCTCTTCAGAATCTTTAAATCTATCGAACACTTTCTGAATCATTTTCAGCGAAATACTATCATAGAGGAGACCAAAGCTTCTGGCTACATCCAGGAAACTGTTTGGATAATACAGTTTTCCATTTTCATCCTCAAGCCTCATCAGAGCCTCGTAATGGTGAATATATCCATGAACATTATCATAAATTCCCTGATAATGAGGAATTATCTTATCATTTGCAATAGCATAATTAATTACATTTACCATATGATATTTCTCACGTATGGAATCCTCGTCCAGCTGGGTATCCATGGCATCAGAAGAATAAAACTGGATATTCTTCTGCCACATTTTCACACGTGTGGAATTAAATGCGATGTTAAAATTCTCCGCATTGCAGTTATCAATAACTGAAAAGTTCGGAACGATAGCTATATATTCGTCACTGTTATAGAACAGTTTCTTCTGAAGAGTCTCCATATCCTTAACGAAAACTGAAAGAGCAACCCTATAGGATTCTGCGGCTATAGCAATTCTCCAGTTCTTGATCAGATAGATATGGTAGCCCTTCGACCTGGCAAAGCTTTCACACTTGGAAATGTAATTCTTGTATGTAAGATTGATCAGCTGTTCTGAGAATACAGTCTTCATACTTGTTGTATCTGACACATCTATCAGACATACCCTGTCAACTCCGTGAATCTTCATATCCAGATTCAGAGCAGCCAGATTTGCCAGATGTGGATTCTCTTCGTAGAGTATCTTATGCTCGCAGTCTCGAACAAATTTTCTGATAGATTCTGCAGCAGCATTATCCTTCTTCTCCATCCTGCTTTCAACATCAGTAAGATATTTGAGAAGGTTCTCATTGTCATCAGCAAGTGTTTCCGTATAAAGAAATGTATATGGATTAAAATCCTGAGTTGCCGCCCGTTCACCTATGGCAGCCACGGCAAATGTACCATTTACAAATCGATTTCTTCCTTCATCATTGATGATCTCGCCATAGGTAATACATCCACTCATATTGGAATTTTCATATGCAGAAAGTTCCCACTTAACGCAGTTTGAATATATTACCGACCTGACTATACAGGAATACGCAAATATAGTCTCGGCTTTTTCAAAGGATTCAACTTTACGGAACAACGCCCTGTTATCAGCAATGATTTTTCTATCATAGATAAAGGCTCTCTTGAGTTTCCTTCCTACATCCAGATGATGATTGCCAGTCAGAAACTCTCTTGTCTCTTCCTTATCTATATCCGGATGAGCATCATAAAAAGCTTTATTTGCAGGGATATCAGGTATTATATCGGTAACCTTCATATCCCTATTGTAATGAAAATATACCGGAAATTCCGGAGAATCAGAACATGCATAGGGGAAAAGCGAAGTAAGTTCTGTATGTTTTATCAGTTCATCCCCTACTCCATGTCTATAATGTTGAGCTGCATCTTCCCCATCAAGTTTAAGAAGAGCCATTCCATAAGAATCTGTAACCTCCATATCCTCGCCGATAGCCTCTACACCAGTTGCGTAGGAACCAAAAGAATCTATATGATCTCCATTAAATGAAGCGAGTATAATTCCTCTGTTTGTCCATCCCTCGTCATTAAAAAGAAATGTATTATCAGGAAGCTGATTCAAATTACTTCCATATGCATCAGCTAATCCTCCAAGCATCTGGACATGAGGAAAATAATCATTACATTTTTCTACAAAAGCATTTACTTCGGAATAATTGACGGTTAGAAATGCAAGAAGCATCTTCGTATCAAAACGAATAACAGCATTTTTTACACTCTTGCAAAGTTCCTCGGGATCGATAGGAGAAGAACCATCTTCTACGAGCGTAGGAAGAATAGCAGTCTTAACGCGACCACTGTTTAACTGCGTAACGGATATGACGCACTGATTTGGAATGAGTTTACCGTCCATAATAATAGCAGACGTACTTGTTCCGAAAATCTGCGCTCCCGGTACTTTTTTCTTTATGAATTTGGCAAGTTCCACAGCCTCTTCAGGCTGATGACTCGCTGTATGGATTCTAATAAGTATATCCCCATTTATATCGGTAAGCTTTAACTGATCAAATGTATCAGCAAGCCTTGATTTTGAAACTAATTGAAAATTCCAGGTAAACATCTAAACCCCTCCTGCTTTTATGATTCCAAGCATCGCGTAGAATCATTCTGACCTGTATAATATATACATTATATAGCTTTAATATACAGAATATTGCTAAAGTAGAAATTATCACATTTCTTTACAAATTCCATATATTCATCATATCTTATATAGTATTTCTTTCCCCATGACGAAATTTCCAGAAGAGTTATATCATCTTCCTTTGATTCAAGTATCCCCGTAACAGTCACGTAGTGATCTTTAGTACTTGTAACTGCCTTAAATCTTTTTTCTTTATCTATATCTTTATCTTTCCCCGTTTTAGCAGATGTATCTACATACAACCTGACTTTATCCTTTCGAAAGAATCCCGGACCTATGGAAATAATAACCGGAATATCCGCTGTCAGCATTTCCCTTATCCTGTCCAGAATTTTAGATGGCCAGACAGCCCAGCGGGCTCTAAACTTACGCCCCGTCAGATTTTTTATTTCCTTCCTGTGAACCAGAAAATACAGATTCATTCCTAGCGCCAGGAGAATCCCTGACAGTCCAAGCTTTGGAAATATATGAAAATATTTTCTTTCCATATTACGGATGAAATCAATGTAGTCAGTTTTTTTAAGATTTGTCGTTATCTCATCAGCTCTATCCTGCTTATCAGACTCAAACACTTCAAACGGTACATTTCCTAAGATATGAAGAATCACATCAGACGCTCCTATCAGGCCACATCCATACCCCTTAATAGCCTTCCCTTTCCAGGGACGACCGGTTTTTTCGAACCATTCCTGATTACCACCGAAGGAGTTTTCAACCGATATATATGGTTTATTCAATCTGAGTATTTGCACACTAACTGACTCCCGTCTTTCAAAAGGTCATAGATAATAATAATGATAGAATAGGAACAGTTTATTGTCAATGAAAAAACCCGTCGCATGACAGGTTTTTACAAGCTGTCACACGACGGATATTCATAGCTTTAAATCTTCTATACTACAGGCTTAGTCTGTTCTTATTTTTTATCTGACTCAGAAAGGAACTTAAGTCTTTCGTACTCCTTATCCCTACGCATCTGAATATCAATATTGCTGACACCAAGTATAAGTTTAGGACCATCACTTTCCTCAACAACCGCTCCTCTCAGAGTTACATACACTGGCTTATCATTTATCATGATACGGTAATTCAGGACGTATACGCCACTCTGTTTTATGGCACTCAGAACATTATCCTTAGTCAGCATTTCAGCAACCAGCTCCTGGTCCTCTTTATATACTACCTCCCGGCTGTTTTCCAAAACCTTTACAAAGAAATCTTCTCCCCTCTTTGCAAGTCCAAGTCCCTCATATTCCTGAGTTGCACTATACTCTATATATTCATATGTATCCAGATTAACAGTATAGATACAGATATAATCTCCTGATAAAGCAGTAATCTTTGAGATAGCACTTTGCTCTTCTCTCATTTTATCAAGAGCTTCCTTCTGTCTCATGTAGGTATCCACATTACTTACACCTACTATAATATGACTTTTATCATTACTCATCCTGATAGCCTTCATGCTTACATATGTCGGATTACCCTCTATCAAAAGGCGGTATGTAATTGTAAATGCACCATGCTCGTCGATTACTCCAAGCACGTTTTCTTTGTTAAATTCACCAACGAATTTCTGAAGGTCATCCTTATAAATAAAGTCCAGTGCATCCTTTCTACTGGCTGCAAAAAAGTCTGTTCCATGCCTCTCTTCTGAAATTCCAACACTTGACGAATCTGGGCGATACTCTACAAATTCTTCTGTTTCAACATTGACATAGTAAAGATTTATATAATCCGCAGAAAGACTATTTGCAATGTCAGCATAGGTTACACCACGACCGGTATCCTGAATAACACCAAGAACCACTACTGCGCAGGCAGTTACTCCAGTAACAGGATTTACTGCAACTCTTCTTATCATCGCATGTATTGTAGAGTCCTTGTCAACTCTCTCATCAACAAAAACTCTATTACCATCCTTTGCGCACTGTTTTATACCCTTCGCAAAAGGATCTCCTAAACCTCCTTCAACAGTATCATATGGTACCCTGACATTTACTTCAAAATAAGCAACCAATCTGTTCATAAAGGTTCTATAAGACTGATTACATCTGACAACATTCATTGCACTATCATCAGTCTCAATAACTGCCATTGGAAGTGTATTAAAATATCTGTTTAATCTGCCATTACTAAAGCCATCTGATGAATCTTCCCCAGAGCCAGCTGTTAATTCTTCATCATTTGCCACAATAGACATATCATACAGATTGATTCTTCCCAGCGACTCATAATATGCTGATTCTGCCGGATTTTCAAAACCTATCTGTCTTCCTTCTCCATATCGTTTCACTAAATCAGCAAAAGAAATAGGCTTGCAGTAATAGTAACCCTGCAGTTTTGTACATCCAACCTCTTTAAGGAACTCTACCTGTTCCTTTGTTTCAACACCTTCTGCTACTGTTTCAATCCCGAGACCAATAGCCATCTTCATCAGCTCAGTAATAATAACTTTGCTTTTCTCATCATTACTAAACTGCTTCATAAATCTCATATCCAGTTTTATGAGATCAAAATGTATTTCCTGAAGAACATCCAGTGAAGAATATCCGCTTCCAAAATCATCCATCCATACCGGGAATCCTGAGTTCTGGAACCTCTTCACCTGTTCTTTGATAAAGTCAAAATCTTCACCAACTACACTTTCCGTAATTTCTATAGAGAACAGATTTCTCTCCATTCCAGCTGCATCCACACGTTTACTGATTTCTTCAACGATATCACAGCAATCAAAATCAGTCCTCGAAAGATTAATTGAAGCAGGAACAACATAAAGACCTAATTCTTCCTGTTTCTTCATCTTCTCTATAGTCATATCAACTATATGAAGATCGACCTTGTAAATAAGCTTTGCCTCTTCGAGAATAGGAATAAATTCAGCAGGAGAAAGCATTCCTCTCTCCGGATCTATCCATCTGGCAAGAGATTCCTCGTCACTTACTCTTCCATTTGCTGTTCTGACAAGAGGCTGGAAATAGGCCTGTATCCACCGTTCTTCTATAGCTTTATCAAGATTATCAATTATATACTGACGCCTGTTCTCAATCTCCAGCATGGACTCATCAAAATATACATATTTAGATTCCCTTGCCTTCTTAATAGTATTGCAGGCATACTTTGCCCTGTCACAGGCTATATTTGTTTCTACAATCCCCACCGAATCCGGGTATATTCCAACTCTTATCGAAATCGTTCTCTCTTTATAAATATCATCAAATTCAGTAAACAAAGTCTCTATAGTTTCTTCAAGTTTTTCGGACATAGCAAAAAAAGAAAAATTATCCTGTCCAATTCGAGAGCAATTCTTCTTACCAAAATATTTAACCAAAAGACCTGCAAAGGTTTTTAACAGTTCATCACCCTCTGCAAATCCGTACTTACGGTTATAATGTCTTAAACCATTAAGGTTTGCAAAACAAAGCGAGGCACTCTTCCCGTTCTCATTAAGTTCAATTCTGCTTGCGCAAGCCAGATTAAAGAAATAACCCATAACAGGAAGACCTGTAAGAACGTCGTAAGACTCCGTAGTCCGTGATGTCACTTCAGCCAGAGATGCATTATAACTTTTTTCAACATAGTCATTCCGGAATGCTCCCTCTCCCAGGTACTCTCCTTCATCCATGTAATAAACCGCAGCAAGCCTGGTTCCATCTTCAGTATAAATATGCTCTCCCCAGGCATGAACCATCTTATTATCACCATTTGTTATGAAACGGAAAAGCACATTAAACGGGACATCCTCCCTGGCCAAACGAAGAGCTGCCTCTTTGACTCTGTCTATATCGTCAGGATGCACATTTCTATACATATCATTATTCATCAAATGATATGTACTCTCACGATCCACATAACCAAACAGCTTCATGAAACCTTCTGAAAGCAGTATAGTAGCAACCTTATTATCTACATACTGATAAATAGCTAATGGAATCCCACTCTTTTCAAGAATCGCCTGTTCTATTGAATTATACTGATATTTTTCCATATAATTCCCCCATATTATTTAATTGTCCTTGGGTAATATTGCATCCTTCTCTTTTCAAACGTATCAATATTTTAAATACACAAGAAAACACTTAACCTAATTTTACTATAAATACCCAGCTTAAACAATAAAATAAAAAGGCATACTTTCCAACAACATAAAACCTAACTAAACCAGCTCTGCAAGTTCAAAAAGCAGCTTCTCAGTCTTCTCCCATCCAAGACATGGATCGGTAATTGACTTACCGTAGATACCCTCGCCAATCTTCTGAGCACCATCTTCGATATAGCTCTCTGTCATAAGACCTTTGACAAGACCTTTTATATCATCAGAATGTCTTCTGGAGTGCAGAACATCCTTTGCAATTCTGATTTGCTCCAAATATTTCTTATTAGAATTTGCATGATTTGTATCAACAATAATAGCCGGATTCTGAAGGTCTCTCTTCTGATACTCTTCATATACAGCCCTTAAATCTTCATAGTAATAGTTCGGCTTACTGTGTCCCAGATTATTTATATAACCTCTCATGATCGAATGAGCATAAGGATTACCATCAGTTCTTACTTCCCATCCTCTATATATGAAATCCTGCGGGGACTGAGCTGCAGTAATAGCATTCATCATTACAGACAGGTCTCCACTTGGAGGATTCTTCATACCTACCGGTATACCTACACCTGATGAAACTATTCTATGCTCCTGATCTTCAACAGAACGGGCACCTACTGCTATGTAGGAAAGCAGATCAGACAGATATCTGTGATTACCGGGATAAAGCATTTCCTCTGCACAGGTAAAGCCTGTCTCTTTAACAACTCTTGTATGCATTCTTCTGATAGCTACTATACCTGCAAGCATATCCTCATGACCTTCAGGATCA
>CACZOE010000087.1 GCA_902782695.1 uncultured Lachnospiraceae bacterium
TGAACCAATCGTATTCTTCTTCAGTTTCGTTGTTTTGATCGTTACCTTCTTCAGCTTCTTACAGCCGTAGAAAGCTTTCTTGCCGATTGTTTTTACATTCTTTGGTATTACTATACTTGTAAGACTTGTGCACTTATAAAATGCGCTGTCTCCAACAGTTGTAACATTTTCACCGATAGTAACCTTCTTCAGCTTTCTACAGTTATTAAATGCCCCTGACTTTATCTCTGTGACAGGATAATCTTCATTACCTATCATTACATAAGCCGGTACATTAACCTTAGTCACATTTTTATATACCGGTCCAACATATATAACCGTATCTTCGTCGGTCACTTCATACTTTGCCCCATCAACTGTTATTCTATCTCCAGGTTTCGGATTATTATCATCAGGCTCATACGGTTCAGAACTAGGTTCTACTGTTGGAATATCTTCCGGAGTCGGACTAACTTCAGCTGTAGGTAGTGGTGCAGTTGTAGGTGCTTCAGTTGCTGCAGGTGTAGAAGTAGGTGATGGTGTAGATTCCGGTTTCTTATTAATTTCCAGATACACATAAGTATAAACAGGATTATCCTCGGCATCCTTTGATACTTCTATAGCAACCTTTTCAATTATCTTTTCCTCAGCCTTTGCCTCCTCAACCATTTTCTTTTCTGCATCAGTTAATGTATCTTCTTCTGCAGCATTCAGATTTACAGGACTGCTTATTATATCTTCAGTTAATGTTATTTCTACACTTGTATTATCAGCGCAAGGAACCTTAATGGTTTTTCCTTCAAGTATAGCTATGATATCTTCGGCACTGGATGTATCATCTACTGTAGCTAAAGATTCTTTTATATTACCACTGATTTCAGAAGCAACATCCTTAGCAGGCATTTTTACCTCAATATCATAATCATCACTACTATAAGTCTTATAACCTATCTTAAATGTATAGCTTCCGGCCTTAAGCTTATTCTCACTTACACTAACTCCATCAAGATATAATAATGCATCAGCTACGAGACTTTCACCATCTGCATTAAATAATATAGTTGCATCATCAGTAGTTCCGTTATCATAGGAAATTACCGCAGATACTCCTGTCGGGTCAAAATCCTGTCCCTCAAAATATACAGTTTTAGTCGGTCCTGTAAATGCAACACTTTCTATCTGTTTAGCTCTGACATTTACATCGAAAGTATCAGTCTTTCCATCTATGGTAACAGTAACAACCTGATCACCTATAACTTTATTATCATATCCGGAAACAATATCTTCCGTTATATCTCTTACCTCATTAGTGTCATTATCATAGAACACCTGAACCTTACCACCGGTAAGTACAAGCGGAAGTCCCTCTATATATTTTATTCTATCAGGAAGTTTAGTAATACTGATATTATCAACGATTTTATCTTTAACTTCGATATCATAGTTTAACTCAATATCTGAATCGTAATCGTTATTAATATCATTATAAACCAGTTTTATAGTCTGTTTTCCAACGACTGAACTATCATAATCCTCGACAGTAACACTTCCATCACTACATAAATCCTTCAGTTCAAACTGCCTGATATCACCATCATTATATGTTACTTCTACTTTTGCATCATCTGTTTTAAACGCTTTTTCCACCTTCTGCGGTAGTATTCCAGTAATCTCTATATCAGTCGCTACCTTAGCAATCACATTAACCTCAAATGACTCTGTTATTCCATCCTGTGTAACATTAATAGTCTGTTTTCCTATCTGACTCTTATCATAACCGGAAATACTATAATTAACAGTCCCTTCTTCATACTGCTTTACAGTATTATCATCATAGTAGGTAGTAGCAGAAAATCCGGCTATATCTAAATCCTGTCCTTCAACATATTCAAGCTTATCCGGAGGAACTATCACTAAACTATCAGGAAGATGGAGAGTCAGCTCAGCTTCTGTTTGTTTTGTAACTCCACGATATGTATAGCTGAGTTGTACAACCTGAGAAGTATTCTTAGAATCATTATCACAATTATTTATTACATCTTGTATAGAGATTTCATCGAAAGTACCATTGTCATACGAAGCTGTCACGACACCCTCAACCTTAGACCAGTCATAACTATCGTAGAATTCAGTCCCGGTTAGAGTACCATTCTTAATCTCTATACCTGTAAGTTCTTTAGGAATTACATTTACTGTAATCAGAACATCCTTATTTATTCCTGTATATCCTTTAATAGTACCGGTAACCTGGAATTCTTCGTTAGGATTCTGATAAGATTCTTCATCAATATCATCCCACTGAACAACCTCTTCACTGTTATCACCATTACTCCAGTTTACTTCAACTTTCTCCGGCACATCAGGAGCTACACATTCTTTTGTTTCAATTTCATTATCATAATCCAACGAGGATATATATGCAGGTTTTACCTCATATTGTGTTGTAAAACTATTACCTTCTACAACTCCTCCAATATCAAATGTTCCTCCGGTCCTTGCTGAGTATTCTTCTTTCACCGGCTTATTCCATGTTATAGATTCCTCGGAGATATCTCCATTAGACCAGCTGACTTCTGTCTTTTCTGGGAGCTCCGGCGCTGTTCCCGACTCAGTAATAATTCCTTCCGGAACCTCATAATCAGTAACTGTTGCCGGATTAACTACAACACGCTGTACTATTTTCTCAGCATAATTATCTACAGTTCCTTCAACAGTGAAACTTCCACCTTCTCTTTTCTTATAATCTTCAGAAATAGTTCCCCAGGTAACAATTTCTTTAGTGGTTGTATTATCACTCCAGTTTGCTGTAACCTTTTCAGGGAGTTTACTAAGTGGAGAATCGCCTGACTCAACAGTTATATCTGCAGGAGCATCAACAGATGTGATTGCACGAACAGTCACATCTAATTCAGCTTTAAGAGTACTATCAATCTTCGCAGTTATCGTGGTGGTTCCTACAGATTTAGCAGTTATAACTCCGTTATTACTTACTGTAGCAACACCTGGTTCTGAAGATTCATATGTAAAACCACTATGTATTTTCTTATATCCGGAAAAATATGCGCAAAAATTAAGATCATGGATGTCACCCTTGGTAAGAGTCAGTGCCGTTATATTCTTATTATTTTCACGAAAAACCACACTACTTACTTTAGAATTCTTAACTTCAACCAGATGAGTCATATTCCCTGAAATACTAATATCCTTCTCACTGGTATTTGCACTATGTCCATATATTGAAGAGGAATACTCACCAGCTCCTCTATTATTAAATACAGACATTCCAATATATTCAACCTTAGGATCAATTAATGCTAGATAATGGCCTGTATTATTGGCAAAAACACCTCCACTTGAGATATAGGTATTTTTTTCTCCATACCATTGGTTTATAGCCCCTATCACTGAAGAAGATCCTGATGATATAGTTTCATAAAAAGAGGACACATCTGCTCCCGGCATCGTCGGTCCATTATCTAAACCATTTGGCCTATCATGTGAAAAAGATACATTAGATTCAACGGCTCGGATCTGCGATTTCCATTGCAAGGACTCTGACCATTTTACTTCATGATAATCATCCATTGTCAGATTTTTTCCTGATGGATCCTTTAACGAAGGATACGGCACACCCTCCTCACATGCTTGCTTTCTTATCGCATTGACATAATCCAATATATCCTTTACAGTGTCCTGCGCAAATGATCCATTTACTTCAACATATATGTAACCTTCAGAAGGTTCAGATGATTCCTCTCCGTAAGGATAACGCACCGTTGCCGCATCAACCTTATATACTCCATACGGTGTCATTAACATGGATACCACCATTGTCGCTGCCATAACTGATGAAAAAAACTTCATTTTAAGTTTCTTCATATTCTCTCCCCATATTATGAAATAATTATCTTATTTTTTATATTTTGCTTTCTTTGGTGCCCCTGCCTTCTTTATCCACTTTTTATAATTCTTCACTTTTGATTTAGGACATTTGAAA
>CACZOE010000088.1 GCA_902782695.1 uncultured Lachnospiraceae bacterium
AACTTCCTCTTACATTTACCAGTTATTCACCTTGCTTCAGAAAGGAAAAGGGTGCCCATGCTATAGAGGAAAGAGGAGTATATCGTATACATCAGTTTGAAAAGCAGGAAATGGTAGTTATCTGTAAGCCAGAAGAATCTATGAAGTGGTTTGATAAGATGTGGAGCTATACTGTAGAGCTTTTCAGAAGTCTCGATATACCTGTCAGAACTCTTGAGTGCTGTTCAGGAGATCTTGCTGATCTGAAGGTTAAATCTATCGATGTAGAGGCTTGGTCACCTAGACAGAAGAAGTATTTTGAGGTAGGAAGCTGTTCTAATCTTGGCGATGCTCAGGCTAGACGTCTGAAGATAAGAGTTAAAGGCGAGGGTGGAAATAAATATCTTGCACACACATTAAATAACACAGTTGTTGCTCCACCAAGAATGCTTATCGCTTTTCTTGAGAACAATCTTAACGAAGATGGATCTGTTAATATTCCTGAGAAGCTTAGACCATACATGGGCGGTAAAGAAAAGATTGTTCCTGCAAAATAAAGTAGATATAAAAATATAAATATAAAGATTCTTCGTTATAAAGTAGTTCATGATGAACAACCGCATATACGAGGAATCTTTTAGTAAGGAATGAATATGAAATTTGTAATACAAAGAGTAACAAAGGCATCGGTTACAATCGATGGGAATGTTTCAGGTAAAATAGATAAGGGTTTTTTCGTACTTATCGGAGTGACAGATTCTGATACAGAGGAAACAGCAGATAAGCTGATCAAAAAAATGCTTGGCTTAAGAATATTTGCAGATGAGGAAGGAAAGACAAATAGAAGTCTGGAAGATGTGGGTGGATCACTTCTTTTGGTTTCACAATTTACCTTATATGCTGACTGTAAGAAGGGAAACAGACCTTCATTCATTAAGTCCGGTTCTCCTCAGCATGCTGAAGAGTTATATGATTATATAGTAGATAAATGCAAGGTATGGGCTGATGAGGTTAATTTCAAAGCTTCAGAGACTCCTGGAAATGATGAAAATACCAGTAATATGATTACAGTAGAGACGGGATCCTTTGGAGCAGATATGAGTTGTAATATAGTTAATGACGGTCCGTTCACTATCATACTTGATAGTAATGAGTTATAAAAAAGAGGTATATGATGATTAAGAACATTGTATTTGATGTGGGAGATGTGCTGGTTGATTTTTGCTACAGAGATTATATGCGTGGTCTCGGATTTGATGAGGAATTAGTAGAGCTTTTTTCTAAGGAAATTGTTCTTACTGAGTTCTGGCATGAGCTGGATCTAGGCGTTAAAACAATAGATGATGGAAGAATTTTGTATACGGAAAAATTTCCTCAGTATAAGGAAGAAATAAAAAAATTCTGGGATAATATAATGGATATAGTAAAAGAGTATGATTACGCAAAACCGCTTATCCATGAATTAAAAGAGCAGGGATACGGAGTATATATCCTTTCAAATTATCCTATTGAAACTACAGAAATGCATTGGCCTACATTTACATTTCTTAAAGAAACTGATGGTAGAATCATTTCCGGATATGAGAAGATTACAAAACCGGATGAGGGTATCTACAGACTTCTGGAATCCCGATTTGGAATCAAATTAGAGGAATGTATATTTGTAGATGACAGACAGGTGAATATTGAGGCTGCTAATAAGTTTGGTATGACAGCTATTCTTTTTACTGGGTATGAAGACCTCAGAAAGCAGCTGGGTGAATTCGGTATATTATAGTGCTTCCTGCTGTATATCTCTTATCAATAAAAATCTTTTTTGATGATTTAAACATTTATAGCATTATGAATAATGATGCATTTGTAGATGGAGTATAAAAGCAAGATGATATATAGATCATTAAATAAGTATCTCCGTGAGCGTTTTGGACAGAAGGTTTATAAGATTGCAATTAATGGTGGGTTTACGTGTCCTAACAGGGATGGTACACTTGGTGAAAAAGGCTGTATTTTTTGTTCCGGGTACGGTTCAGGTGATTTTACTGAAGACTCCGGTCTATCAATAACTGAGCAGATAGAACGTGGCAAAGAACGCGTTAAATCGAAGATGCCAAAAAAAAATACTATTAAACAGTGCGGTAATCGAAACGAACAAAGAATTGATCTGCACGAAAATCACGAGGGAAAATATATAGCATACTTTCAAGCTTTCACCAATACTTATGCTCCTGTGGAGCGTCTTAGATCGTTATTTACTGAAGCTATCCAGCATCCTGATATTGTAGCTCTATCTATAGGAACCAGGCCCGATTGTCTTCCTGAAGAGGTTCTTAATCTGCTGGAAGAATTAAACCAGATAAAGCCTGTATGGGTAGAATTAGGTCTGCAGACTATACATGAAAAATCTGCAGAATATATAAGAAGGGGTTACGAACTTAAAGTCTATGATGAGGCAGTAAAAAACCTTCGTGATAGAAATATAGAAGTTATAACCCATGTAATCCTTGGTCTTCCTGGAGAGTCAAGAGAAGAGATGCTGGAGACTGTAGACTATGTTGGAAAGAGTGGCGTACAGGGAATAAAACTTCAACTTCTTCATGTCATCCGTGGAACGGATCTTGAAAAAGATTATAATGCAGGTAAGTTTGAATGCATGACAATGGATGAATATATCAAACTGATACATGATGCATTAGACCTGCTTCCAGATGACATGGTCATACATCGCCTTACCGGAGACGGTGCCAAGAAAACTCTGGTAGCACCTCTCTGGAGCGCAGACAAAAAGAAAGTCCTAAATGCGTTGAATAAGATGATTAATTCTGTTGGTAATAATGAATAGTATTATATTTTTTCAGGGAGTGGCAATTGCTTTTGCCACTCCCTTTGCCACTTTTCAAGATTTTTCAAGTATGATAATATCAGATTAAGCTTTATAGAAAGACATGGAAGGAGAAAGAACCATTATGAGAGAGAAATCCTATTATAAAAGATTTAAGTTTTTATGTTATGTAATTTTTGGTATTTTTATAGGACTTTTCATTGTAGATAATACTGTGTATGCTGAACCAGAGGGTGTTGTTATAAATGAGGAAAATTTTCCTGATGAGACTTTTAGAAACTATATTAAGGAGAATATTGATCATGGAGATCCAGAGGAACATATAGATCCAGATGGAGTACTTTCAATTCAAGAAGCACAATGTGTAGATGAATTTGATTTTCGTGACATGAATATTACAAGTTTAAAAGGAATAGAATATTTTACATCATTAGAGAGGTTGAATTGCTATAATAATAAATTGACAGAGCTCGATATTAGTAATAATTTGATGTTAAAATATTTTGATTGTAGTAAAAATCAAATTAAAGAATTAAATTTATATAATAATACTAGTTTAAAGGAAATATCGTGTAGTGATAATAAACTTTCAAACCTAATCATTAACAATGATTCTCCAATAACGAAATTATTTTGTAGTAATAACCAACTTACTTCACTTGAAGTAGAAGGATTAAGTGATTTATTAATGTTATATTGTAGTGATAATCAGCTTTCTTCTATTGATTTAAATGGCTTAGATAAGTTATATAATGTGAATGTTTCAAATAATAAATTTTCACAAATAGATTTAAGCCCTTGTAATAATCTGTCTTATATCGATTGTGGAGGAAATAACCTAAGTGAACTACAAATACCAAATCTGGATATTGTTGTTCAGGTAAATTGTTCAGATAATAATTTGTCATATATAGATATCAAAGGAGCGAAGAAATTAGATACATTTATTTGTAAAGGAAACCATTTAAATGAATTAGATTTAGAGGGTTGTGATAATTTAGAAGATCTAAATATTTCATATAATGAGTTTACCAAATTAAGTCTGAGTGGATTTTCAAAAATGAAATTTCTGCATTGCAACTACAATAAAATTACAGAACTTAACTTAACAAATGTTCCTACATTAGAATTTTTAAATTGCTCACACAATTTGCTAACAGATATTGATTTTACAGATCTTTCTACTTTGAAATCATTTTATGCTGATTTCAATTATTTTATTTCGTTAAATGTTGAAAATCTTAAAGATCTTGAAACTCTTTCAGTAGCGTATAATGATATTGAGGAAATAAAACTGAGTGGATTAGAAAAATTATCATCTTTAAGTTGTGATCATAATTATTTAAAATCATTAGATATCAGTTCACTAGTAAATCTAAATTATTTAAGATGTTATCATAATAGGATAGAATCATTAGATTTAAAAGAGAATACGATTTTAAAAAAATTAAGTTGCTCATTTAATAATATGAGTAATCTGGATTTATCAAATAATCCGGAATTAGAAGAAATATATGCAGGGTATAACCGATTCGCACAGCTTGATGTTAGTGTACAAAATATTGATAATCTAAAAGTAGAAAATAATTCCGGAGCAACGACGATTGATAAAGAAAACAAGAAAATAAATTATAAACACGTTATAGAGATACCTATAAAAGAAATACAATGTGATACTGATGAAGTTGTAGTAAAAGTGGGAGAAACAGTAAAGATAGATTGGAATATTATTCCTTCAGATGCAACACATAAGATAGTAGATTTTTTTTATGATGATTATTATTCTGATTCTTCTTCTGTAGCAAAAATTTGCTGTGATGCTTTAGGGAAAGATGGGATGTCTGGAACAGGTAATGATAATGGATATATTTTAGGTTTAGAGGAGGGAGTAACAAATATTTTTATTATTACTGGTAATATGAATTATAGGAAAAAAATTAAGGTTACTGTAATACCTAATGACAAAGTCACACCATCTCCTTCGGTTGATATTCCTACTATCACTCCAACTCCCATGGGAGTAAATGTAAGTCCATCAATAACAATAGAACCTTCAGTAAATCCAATACAAAGAATTGAGGAACCTGCACCCGAAATATCAGTGGAAGATGTTTCGCAGGTACCAACAGAGGTTACTTCAGATGCCACACAACCAACAATTGTACCAACCGTAGTTGTACCATCTGTATATCCATCAGTAGCGCCGGAAGTTGTATCTCCTCAGGTATCTGATAACAAAGCAACATTCAGTATAAAGAACAAAGCAAAGGTTAAAGTATCTTCAAAGATAAAGATTAAGGAAAAAGATAAAATTAAGAAAATAACCCTTAATGGAAAGACTATTAAAATCAAGTCTGGAAAGACCAGTTTTACTCTCAAGCTGAAGTCCTTTAAGAAGAAACTCAAGAAGAAGGGTAAATGGAATAAGCTAGTAATAGAAGATGCTAAGGGAAATAAGACGACTTTGAAATTTAAAATCAAATAAGTAATACGGAACAAAAAGCCCCACAGA
>CACZOE010000089.1 GCA_902782695.1 uncultured Lachnospiraceae bacterium
ACTTTCAGGTGCTGTTTTCGTTATTAAAGACCAGAAGGTCACTGAGTTTTATGATGGAACTAAAATGGGAACGGGTGTTATATCCACTATACTTCCCGACCCTGAAAAGCCTGGATATATATATCTGGGAACTGAAAAGTCGGTTATCTATCATGGCCCTCTTGGAGGTAAGGTATCTGATTTTGAGGAAATCGATGTATCACCTCTTGTCAGCATAAATTCTATAGAACATTTCAATGACCAGCTGTGGGTTACTTCGGAAAAAGGAATCGGAATCTTAAAAGATGGTAAATTTCAGACGGTCGATAATGTACCTATGAATAATTCTGTAGACCGTATGATGGCTGATTATGAGGGAAATCTTTGGTTCGTTTCTTCCAGACAGGGCGTAATGAAGATAGTTCCGAACCAGTTTGAGGATCTCAGTTTCAGATATGATCTCGACAAGGTGGTTGTAAATTCTACATGTATCAATGATGAAAAACTCTTTATTGGTACTGACTCT
Organism: uncultured Lachnospiraceae bacterium; assembly: GCA_902782695.1. Lineage (GTDB taxonomy): Bacteria > Bacillota > Clostridia > Lachnospirales > Lachnospiraceae > Eubacterium_Q. The sequence continues at coordinate 506 of CACZOE010000089.1, forward strand.
GGTCTGATAGCAGTTGACAGATCAAAACAGCTGGACAGTTTTCCGATAGATAGCATTGATACCGATCTCGACGAATATAAGGATACCAAGGACCTTCTGGAGCTCTTTAATGATATAAGAATCAGATCCATTATCAGGGATAGCAGCGGTAAACTCTGGTTTTCTACATATAGTCCTCTTGGACTTGTAGAGTACGATAATGGCAAGGTTAAGACCTATACTTCAAAGGATGGTATGCCATCTGAAAGAGTAAGAGTAATAAGTGAAAAATCCGATGGAACCATAATGGCGGCCTGCAGTGGTGGTCTGGTGCTTATAAAAGATGGTCAGATAGTTGACATCTATGATGAGGACAACGGACTTAGTAATGATGAGATACTCACAGTATGTGAGGGCGATAACGGCGACATTTATCTGGGTTCGGATGGTAATGGTATATATGTTCTGAGCGGGAATAGTATAAGTAATATCGGCACCGATGAGGGACTCAGTTCAGAGGTTGTAATGAGGATCAAGAAGGATACGCAGCGTGACCTCTTTTGGATTATTACCAGCAATTCCCTTGCATATATGAAGGATGGCAAAATAACCACCATAAAGAAATTCCCTTATTCCAACAATTTTGATATGTATGAGAATAAGGATGGAAAAATGTGGATACTCAGTAGTAATGGTATCTATGTTGTGTCCACTGATGAGCTTATAAAGAATGAAGAGATATCTCCGGTTTATTACAGCAGAGATAATGGTGTTCCATATATTACCACGGCTAACTCTTACAGTTACCTGAGTAATGATGGCAATTTATACATTTCCGGTGGCGCCGGAGTTGTAAAGGTAAATATCGATGAGTCGGAGGAGAGCGTCAGTGATGTAAAGGTGGCAGTTCCATTTGTTGATGCGGATGGAGTGTTCATCTACGCTGACGATAATGGCAAAATAACCATACCTTCAAATGTATCAAGGGTTACGATCTACAGCTATGTATATACTTATTCTCTGATGAATCCGAAGGTTACCTATCATCTGGAAGGATTCGACAAGGATACGATAACTGTTGATAGAACAGACCTGGAGCCTGTTGTATACACGAATCTTGATGGTGGAAAGTATGAGTTTGTCATTCACCTTCAGACTTCACTCGGAGAGGGTGATAATGAGGTGTCCGTCGAGATAGAGAAGACCAAGGCTATCTATGAAAAGCTGTGGTTCAGGTTGCTCATGGCCATTATCGCTCTTGGAATCATTGCGGCTATAGTATTCTTCTATGTTCGGAGAAAGACTAAAGCGCTCCTGAAGAAAGAGCAGGAGAACAAAATATTCATCAGAGAGATGATAGAAGCATTTGCGAAGACCATAGATATGAAGGACAAGTATACAAATGGTCACTCGACGAGAGTTGCCGAGTATACAGCAATGCTTACCAAAGAACTGGGATACGATGAAGAGACTGTAGAAAAGTATTACAATATCGGACTTCTTCATGATATCGGTAAGATAGGTATCCCACCTGAAGTGCTGAATAAGCCGGGCAAACTGACAGATAAGGAATTTAATATCATCAAGTCACATTCAGCTCAGGGTTACAAGGTTCTGAAGGATATCAGTATCATGCCGGAGCTGGCAATCGGAGCCGGTGCTCACCACGAAAGACCTGACGGAAAAGGTTATCCGAAGGGACTTAAGGGAGATGAGATACCAAGAGTCGCACAGATAATTGCAGTGGCTGATACATTTGATGCTATGTATTCAGACCGTCCTTACAGAAAGAGAATGAATTTTGAAAAGGCTGTTTCGATTATAAAGGAAGTATCCGGTACACAGCTGGAGTCAGATGTGGTAGATGCCTTCCTTAGACTGGTGGATAAGGGCGAGTTCAGGGCGCCAGATGATGATGGTGGCGGAACTACTGAAGACATCAACAACATCCATAAGAAGCAGGATGCGGCCCTAAAGAAAGAGGAAGCCAGGGCAACTGAGGCAGCAGAGAAGAAAGCAGCTGAAGCACCGGAGCAAAATGGTTCTGAGGCGGCAGAGAAGAAAGCGGCTGAGTCATCAGAGACAGCAGAAAAAATGACTGAGAAAGCAGATAAAAAGGCTGCAGACTCGGAAGAAAAGAAAAACAGCTGAAAAAGAAAAACCAGCTGGTGATATGGCTGACAAAGCAGATAAAGAATAGTCAGAGCTGACTAAAAGCAAGATACAAAAAGACGGAGGTTTTTAGAAATCCTCCGTCTTTCTGTTTTCCAGCTCAGCAAATACATATCCGAATATCTGCTTGTCGCTCTTCTTATTAAATATAGAGATTACATTTGCAGGGAATCCTGAAATGTAGCTGTTATATGAATTTACACTTTTGTTATAAGCAAGACTGTATCGGAACAGATCATCCCTTGCTTTGTTAAACTTATCCAGCTCGGTTTTAAGGACTTCCTCATTCAGAAGCTCCGGTCTCTCTTTCAGGATGGCTCTGACCTTCAGATCCTGCTTATCGAGATTGTCTGAATTCATAGCCTGTATAGCGGCCGATACGCCTATACCCAGAGAATTAATCTCAGGACAGTCGATATCATTCTCAATCCCCTTGGCATCCAGAAACTCTTTAATCTTCGAAAGCCTGAAAGTTCTGTCCCATAAGCCAGAATCTATCTCAGCGCCTCTGTCCCGGGCTTCTATCTCAAGCCTGTTTATTTTATTGGTGGTATGAATAAACACATACCCGAAAACTATAATAAATAATATTACAATAATCCCCGCGGGTCCCATTGCTTCCTCCCATGAATCTGCTAAACAGATTCTCAGTAATATACTTACGACTTACCATTGTACCATAAAATTATTTTATTTTAAATAGAAATTCTGATATAATGACATAAATGGTTACTATTCACAGTTCATGAGATAAATATCAAAACTGGCTGTTTACAGACATGTTTTGGTTATTTATCTCATGATACCTGCGAAGCAGGTGACTTAAAACACACGATTCAGTGCTGCGATAGCAGCAGTAGAACATCGAACAAAAACTTTTTTATGCTTGCATAAGGAAAAGTTTTTGCTCGATGTGGACTTAAGAGTGTGTTTTTAGTCACTGTGAATAGTAACCATAAACGGCAAAAGTCAAAAACAGGAGAGTGTAATGGCAGAATCACTTATTACTAAAAGAGCAATAGCAGATAGTCTAAAACTCCTTACGAAAGAGAAATCCTTTGAAAAGATTTCAGTGAAGGACATTTCAGAAAAATGTGGCATTAACAGGCAGACCTTCTACTATCATTTCGTGGATAAGTTTGCCCTTCTTGAATGGATTTATCAGACAGAGCTTCTGGACACAACACTTCAGGATGTCAGCTTTGATAACTGGAGAGAGAAGTTTACCGGTACCCTGGAAGCGATGAGGGCGGATAAACGTTTCTATATAAATACGATTAATCATACAGAGGATTACATACAGAGATTTCTGGTAGAACAGGCTGGTACATTTTTCATAAGAGCTATAGATGAACTGGATGAGAAATCGAAGGTTCGCAGCGATCAGAGACAGTTTTTTTCAAAGTTCTTCGCATATGGTGTATGCGGAACCATCATCGAGTGGGCCGAAAGTGGGATGCAGGCGGAACCCTCCTACATCGTAGACAACATGTGGAAACTCCTCACCTACTGCGAACGCGTCGCTTATATGCGTGTTACAGAAGAAGGCTTCATAGATGAGAGATAATGATTCATAACTATTACTCGCGAGCAAGAGACCTAGGAATGTCTCGTTAAAATTCCGTGTCTCAGCTTGCTGCGGAGCGTAGTCTAAAGTTGTACACTTTCGGGAAAAGTCTTGCAATATCACCCATACTATTGTACAATATCGGTTTAGTAAACATAATATTCGCGGAAATCATATGGGAGGAAGCAATCTCTTTCTATTTATTTCTGATTGAAAGGATTATTTTGATGATAAGAAGAGATATCAAAAAAGTAATTAGTGCCATTCTTATAGGTGCCATGACTTTTGCAGTCATCCCTCAGTTACCTCAGGTAAATGAGACACGTCAGGTATATGCTGACGAACTGGAGGAGGCTAAGCAGAAGAAAGAAGCTGCATCAGCTAAGAAGAAGGAAGCACAGAGCAGACTCAAAACTCTTAATCAGGCTAAGGAAGATACCATGGATATGATTCAGAAGCTTGATGCAGAGATAGAGAGCTACGAAGGAAAGATAAAAGATCTGGAAGGTAAGAAGATAAAACTCCAGACACAGGTGGCTGTAGTTGAGAATAGCCTTCAGGAGGCTTACATCCAGGAATCAAAGCAGTACAGCGGAATGAAGGAGAGAATCCAGTTCGCGTATGAAAATGGAGATGCTACTTATATAAGTGCACTTCTAGCTATCAAGGATTATACTACTGTAAATAATCAGGCTGAGTATGTTGATAAGGTTTCTGTATATGATCAGAAACAGCTGGGCGAGCTTCTCGAGATAGAAGAGACTATTGATGATCTGAAGAAAAATGTTGAAGAGAATCTGTACCAGGTTAAGGAGCTGAAAGAAGAAGCTGAAGGAGAGCAGCAGGCTCTCGGCGTTATGCAGGAAGGCAAGAAGGAAGCTCTTAAGGAATATAGTGCAGAGATTACTGAGACAGAATACAGTATAGAACAGCTTGAGGCTTTAGAGGCTGAGCAGGATGCTCAGATAGCGGCTATAGAGGCGGCAGCGGCAGCAGCCAGAGCAGCGGCAGAGGCGGCAGCCCGAGAAGCAGCTGAACAGGCAGCAGCAGCGGCAGCGGCAGCAGCGGCTTCAGGAACAGATGCGCAGCAGCAGGCAGTTCCAGTAACAAATATGCCATCCTACGGTGGTGGTGCATTTGTATGGCCTATGCCTTCATCACATTCTATCGGTTCCGGATTTGGTCCTAGAAAAGCTCCTATAGCAGGTGCATCTACCTATCATAAGGGAGTTGATATCGGATGTGCAGCAGGTGCTCCTATCGTAGCAGCAGCTGACGGAGTAGTATCCTACACAGGTTATTTCGGTGGTGGTGGAAATACCGTTATCATCGATCATGGAAATGGACTCTCAACACTTTACATGCATATGTCAAGTTTTGGAACCAGCGTAGGTGCCAGCGTAACAGCAGGTACAACCATAGGATATGCAGGAAGTACCGGAGTATCAACCGGACCACACCTTCACTTCGCAGTTAGAGTAAATGGTTCTTATGTGGATCCAATGGGTTATCTGTAAGATTTAGGCATAATCGAATTAACCGAATAATTTATGAATCTTAAGGAAGTCGTATTTGCGGCTTCCTTTTTGTATGACAAAATTTAGATTCTGTCTAAAAAATATGCACGAGTCAGAGAGTGTCTAATTACAAAAACCTCCTTTATCACTATTATACTTACCAATAGAAGATATAGCAGGTGACTTTTAAAGTGAGTGTCACCAGAATTCGAAATGGAGGGATAATATGGAAAGATTTGGGCGCACGGTGGTACGTGCAAGAATACTCATACTGATCATGTCAGTACTTCTTCTTATACCTGCTGCCTACAGCTATTTCCACACTAGAACAAATTATGATATTCTCACATATCTTCCTAAGGATATTGAGACCATGAAAGGTCAGGACATCCTGGCGGAGGATTTTGGAACCGGTGCATTTTCCATGGTTGTAGTTGAGGGAATGGATGATAAAAGCATCGGCCGTATGGCAGACAAAATAAGGACTGTTGATCACGTAAAGAAGGTCCTGTGGTGTGGTTCCATCATGGATGAATCAGTTCCAAGAGACCTGATTCCTGATAATCTCAAAGAAAGTCTGATAAAGGGTGATTCCCAGCTGATGATCGTATTCTTTGATACCACACTTTCTGCAGATGAAACTCTTGAAGGAATTGAGTCTATACGAAAGATAGCCGGAAAGCAGGTATTCCTCAGTGGAATGTCAGCGGTTGTAATTGATACAAAGAATCTGAGCGATAAGGAAGTTCCTGTATATGTAGCCATCGCAGTTACACTTTCACTGCTGGTTCTTACCATCACCATGGACAGCTTCCTGATACCGGTATTTTTCCTGCTTAGTATAGGAATGGCGATAGTTTATAACCTGGGAACAAATTTCATGAGAGGTGAGATATCCTACGTCACAAAGGCGCTGGCCGCAGTACTTCAGCTGGCAGTCACAATGGACTATTCCATTTTCCTGTGGCACAGCTACCGTGAGGAAAAGGAAATTTATCCAAATGATAACAAAGAAGCCATGGCTGTAGCCATAAATAAGACGCTTATCTCAGTAGTAGGAAGTTCCATCACTACCGTGGCAGGCTTCATAGCACTTATGTTCATGAGCTTTACATTGGGCTTTGATCTGGGACTTGTAATGGCGAAGGGTGTAGTTATAGGTGTTATCGCCTGTGTAACTATCCTCCCATCATTAATTCTCGTATTTGACAAGGCTATAGCAAAGACAACCCACAGACCTATCATACCGGACTTTTCGAAGATCAGTCCATGGATAGTGAAACATTTTTATATATTCCTGATACTCTTTGTGATCCTGATCGTTCCGGCTTATTATGGTCAGTCACATAACAAGGTTTATTACAACCTGGATTCATCCCTTCCGAAGAATCTGCCGAGTATTCAGGCAAATGCAAAACTGGAAGATACATTTGAAATGAATTCGACTCATATGATCATGTTAAGTTCAAATCTGGATGATAGAAAAACCAGAGACATGATAGATGAGATAAAAAATGTAAAGGGCGTAAAGAACTGTCTGGGACTGCAGTCAATAGTCGGTCCGGGAATGCCAAAGGAAATGATTCCTCAGCATCTGAGAAGCGAACTGGACGATGGTGAGTATCAGCTGATATTTGTTATGTCAGAATACAAGGTTGCTTCTGATGAGGTAAATGCTCAGTGCGATGAGATAAATAAAATAATAGATAAATACGATGATGATGGAATGCTGATCGGAGAGGCTCCTTGTACAGAGGACCTGATAAATATAACAGATCATGATTTCAGCGTAGTAAACTCAGTTTCCATCATACTGGTTGCAGTGATCATCTGCCTGGTATTTAAATCGATTTCGCTGCCGGTGCTTCTGGTTGCGGTTATCGAATTTGCTATTTTCATAAATATGGGAATACCACATTACACCGGCTCAGTACTTGCATTTATTGCACCAATAGTAATCGGAACCATACAGCTGGGTTCCACAGTAGACTATGCAATACTCATGACAAATAAATATAAAGTTGCTAGACTCAGTGGTCTGGAGAAAACAGAAGCGATAACAAAGGCTCTTGAAGGTTCTATATCATCTATATTCGTAAGTGCACTTTCGTTCTTCGCAGCAACCTTTGGAGTTGGAATGTATTCACAGATAGATATGATCAGCTCCCTCTGCATACTTATGGCCAGAGGCGCGATCATCAGTATGTTTGTGGTTATACTTCTGCTGCCTGCAGTTCTGAGAGTATTTGACAAGGTGATAATGAAAACGTCGATAGGATTCTCACAGAAAATAAATCATAAAAGAAAATTCCTGTTTATACATTAGGAAGCAGAAAATGTACTTGAATCTTTGTAGAAGAATCTTGATAAAGGGAGATGAACAGTAATGAGAAAGAATAAGATAAAGAAGAGATATATAACAGCAGCTATAAGTGTGATGCTGGCAGGATGTATGGTCATGACTTCAGGTGGTGTAGCAAGTGGAGTCGCAGGTATCAGAAGTGGCAGTGGATATATGACTAGCGAGGTACATGCTGAGGAACTGAAGGAAGACGAAACTGCTGATTCTGACGAGGATAAAAAGGATGAGGCTGATGAGATTAAGGATTTCATTTCAGATAACCTCCTTGGCGGATCCGATGAGGAAAGTGATAAGGAAGAGTCGGTATATGTTATAGCAGACCCTGATGGTACACCTGGTGAAACAATAGTTACTGAATGGCTGAAAAATCCAGAGGGTAAGAGTGAACTGAAGGATGAGAGTCAGCTGAAGGATATAACAAATGTAAAGGGTGATGAAACATTTACTGAAAAAGGAAACCAGCTGACCTGGAACGCAGATGGTAATGATATCTATTACCAGGGAAATACTGACAAGGAGACACCTGTAGGAGTAAAGGTTACCTATTATCTGGATGATGAGAAGGTTAAACCTGAGGAGATAAAAGGAAGAACAGGACATGTAAAAATAAAATATGAGTATCAGAATACCTCCAAAGAAGGAGATGTATATACTCCGTTCCTGATGATAACAGGAATGATCATGGACTCTGATACATTTAAAAATATCAAGGTTACAAATGGTAAGGTGATATCTGACGGGGCAAGATTCATAGTAGTGGGCTACGGCCTTCCAGGTCTTGCAGATAGTCTGGCAGCTACAAAGAAGCTTGATATTCCGGAAGGTTTTGAAGTAGAAGCAGATGCATCTGATTTCCAGCTGGGAATGAGTGTTACAGTTGCTTCAACAAAAGGTTTCCTGGGAGATGACGGAATAGATATATCAGATACAAAGGAAAAAGTTAGTGACCTTAGCACAGAGTATCAGAGCGGTATGAATGCGTTAAATAATGGTATAAATGAATACACTGAAGGTGTGGATCAGGTTGCCTCCGGAGTATCAACTCTGAGTGACGGAAGTGGAAAACTGGCATCCGGTTCTGAAAAGCTGAGTAAGGGAATTGACAGTGCCTATAATGGTTCGGGAACTCTGAGTAAAGGAATTAATTCTGCTTATAGTGGTTCTAAGGGACTGACTAAGGGTGCTTCCCAGCTGAAGGCAGGAGCTAATGGTCTGGATAGTGGAGCCGAGGCGCTTTCAGAAGGAGCTGCATCGCTCAGTGCAGGAGCTACATCCCTTTCAGAGGGAGCAACTTCACTGAGTACTGGAGCAACTAATCTTTCTACCGGTGCCACAAATCTATCCAGTGGAGCGGCTAATCTCTCTAACGGAGCAGGCAGTCTTCAGGAAGGACTTAAGACTGCATCGAATGGAGCAAATGATCTGAGTGCCGGTCTTGGAACTCTTTCAAATGGAGCAAGCAGTCTGGAAAATGGACTTAAAACATTAAATGATAAGAGCACAGATCTCGCAAATGGAGCTGCACAGCTGCAGCAGGGTATAAATGATATTGCTGCAAATAATGATGCACTGAATGCAGGGGCTGCAAGTTTGGATCAGGGCGTTGACAGTCTGGTATCAGGTCTTTCTAATACTGTAGCTTCACTCCAGGCAGAGCAGCAGAAATATGCTTCTGCAGCAGCCAGCTATCAGGCAGCGGCTGAGGCATGTCTGGCAGCAGGCGATAATGATGGATATGTAAGTAATGCAACACAGGCAGCAGGAGCAAAGGGTGCAGCTGATGCATTAGCAAGCGTAATAAACCAGATAGCTGGACAGGATCTGTCAGCACTATCAGCCGGTTCGGAAAATCTCAAAAACTCTGTGGCTGCATATACTGCAGGTGTGAGCAGTCTGTCTAAGGGAGCAGCTTCCTTAAGTGCCGGAATCAGCCAGTACACCGCAGGTGTTGCTGATGCATATTCAGGTGCAGGACAGATAACTGCAGGAGTTAATTCAGCTTATTCAGGTTCACAGGCTCTTGCCTCAGGAACCAGTGCTGCATATCAGGGAGCTGCAAGTATATCAGCAGGAGCAGCATCACTTTCAGAAGGAGCAGCTTCACTTTCAGAGGGAGCATCAAGTCTTGGAACTGGCGCCGCAAATCTTGGAACTGGCGCCGCAAACCTGGGAACAGGTGCTACGAACCTTTCAGGAGGAGCAGCAAATCTTTCAGCCGGAGCTAAGAAGGTGGCAGCAGGAGCAACAAGTCTGGAGAAGGGTAGTAACTCACTCACCAAAGGATTAAAGAAACTCAGTAAGGGTGCAGGAAGCCTGAAGACCGGACTCCTTCAGATAAAATCAGGAGCAGATATTCTTAACGAAGGAACAGGAAAACTTGATAAGGGTGTCGGAGAACTTAAAAACGGTACTGATAAGCTGTCTGCCAACAGCGAATCTTTAAGAAGTGGTTCAAGGGAACTTAAGGCTGCTACAGATGAGATTATTGACAGATTAAATGATCTGGAAGAGGATATAGATGTATATGTTGATAATATCAATGAGATAAACAAAGCCGGAAGCAGCTATGATTCCTTCGCAGGTATATCTGACGATATGAAGGGTGATACAAAATTCATCATCAAGGTAGAAGGAATCGGAGAAGACAAGAAGTAAAGATATGATAAAAAGTGTTGCTATTCACAGTTCATGAGATAAGTAACAAAAATGACTGCTTGCAGGCACTTTTTGTTACTTATCTCATGATACCTGTGAAGCAGGAACTCAAAAAGAATGCTTTTTGAGTTAACTGTGAATAGTAACTAAAAAGTGGTGACT
>CACZOE010000090.1 GCA_902782695.1 uncultured Lachnospiraceae bacterium
TGTATACCTTCTGAGAAAAATAGCCGGCAGTTTCCTGCCGGCAAAAAACACATATCATTTTATGGGGCTATCTGGCCATGATTCCTCTTCCAAACCTCTTCAAAAGAATCAATCGACATAGGTCTCGCAAAATAGAATCCCTGGAAGGTATGACACCCGAGATTCACAAGCCTTTCAAGCTGTTCTCTGGTTTCAACCCCCTCCGTTATAACATTCATGGACAGCCTTCCCGACATATCTATAACACTTCCCAGAATATTCTCACTCTTTTTATCGTTATCCGTCTCTCTCAGGAATTCCTTATCTATCTTAAGAGTATCAGCATTTATATCCTTTAGGAGACTCAGTGAAGAATATCCTTTTCCGAAGTCATCTATCTCTATCTCAAAGCCTTCGTTATGAAGCTTATTTACAAGCGCCAGCTGCTTCAGGGCATCCCTCATCATAAAGGTCTCTGTTATCTCCAGCTTCAGCTTGGTTTTGTCTACATCATATTTTTTAACTAGTCTGTCAAAGAAATCAAAAACATCTATATGGAAGAAATCCTTTGGTGAAATATTAACTGATATATATAAGTCTTCCTTGTCAGTACCCTTCCACTCTGCAAGCTTTCTTGCAGCCTGTTCCCAGATATAGGTGTCCAGCTTCACTATCAGGTCGGACTTCTCCAGTATGTCTATAAACTCTCTAGGTGGAACTATCTCTCCATCAGGACGAACCCACCTGCTAAGTGCCTCGGCACCGATGATCCTACCATCATCCTCAACCTGAGGCTGAAGATATATCTGGAATTCCTCTTCCTCGATAGCTCTCTCACACTCACTTATAACGAACTGCTCCCTGAGCATTTTGTCCATTATGGAATCATCAAACATAGCAACATGAAGACTTGTATCTCCCTTAATAGTCGAAAGGGCTATACGGGCTCTGTCACACATTGAAGAAACCGGGATATTCTTATCTGATATATAGAATACCCCCGCCTGTATGTGCAGGTGATACTGGGAACTCTTAATAAGTCCAGGAAGTTCCCTGGAGGCAGATATCACAAACTTATCTCCAAAGTTTTCCTTATGTACAAGGGCGACAAATTGATCTCCAAGAATTCTTCCGCAGATTTCGCTATCAGAAAGTTTTGAGCTGATAAGCTGCCCCAGCTTCATCAGCAGTTCATTTCCTTTTCCTGATCCGAAGATATCATTTACCAGCTTGAACTTTATTACATCATAGAGTATCAGAACCCATTCTGAATCAACCTCTTCCTGCATAATCTCTCTGGCACGCTCACAGAATCCATCCCAGTTATAAAGACCGGTAAGCGAATCCTGTGTCGCCTTCCCATCACTGGTCATAATAATAGACGTACTGTTTTCATCTTTATGAATACCTTCTCTTATGGTGATACATTCCATAACACATCTGCTTCTGATTCCGTCCTCATTAATTATCTCCACAGGAACAGAAAGTATGTGAAATGTATTACCACCGAAATATTCAGTCTTCTCTATCCTAGTCAGACTATGTCCGGCTTTATAGCTGCTGCAGTTGGCACATCTCTTGTCAGTGCTCCATACCCTGTAGCAGAGCTTGCCTGGGAAAAGACTACCGTTCTCTCTCAGTTCCAGCTCCCTGCATTCATCCGGATCCACAAGACGAACCAGATCATATATGGTAAGCATATGATCGATGAGCATTTTTATTTCATTGTATCTGTAGGTAGATATCTTCATATCTTTTTCTTTCCAAATTCAGCTTCCTCTGATGAGGAAGCTGATTGATATAAAAAATACTTAATTATCTGATTAATTCTTCTTTACAAGAAGAGACTGTCCTGACATTTCTGCAGGCTGCTCAAGACCCATAATCTCAAGAAGTGTAGGAACGATATCGCAAAGCTTTCCACCTTCCTTAAGTGTATATGAATCATCATAGTTATAGAGAATAAATGGAACTGGATTTGTAGTATGAGCTGTATGAGGTTCGCCAGTCTCATAGTTCTTCATCTGCTCACAGTTTCCGTGATCAGCACAGATAAAGAGTACACCATCCTTTTCCTTAACTGCTTCAACAGCTTCACCGACACATTTATCTACAGTCTCAACTGCTGCGATTGCTGCATCCAGCACACCTGTATGACCAACCATATCAGGATTTGCAAAATTGATTATTATTACATCATATTCATCAGACTTAATTGCCTTAACCAGATTCTCACATACCTCAGGAGCGCTCATTTCAGGCTGAAGATCATAGGTTGCTACAGCTGGTGAATTTACAAGGATTCTGTCCTCATCTTTATTTGGCTCCTCAAGTCCTCCATTAAAGAAGAATGTTACATGAGCGTATTTCTCTGTCTCAGCAAGTCTGAGCTGCTTCAGACCCTTCTTTGCAAGATACTCACCAAATGTATTTGTGATTTCCTGCTTCTTAAATGCTACGAATTTATTTGGAATTGTCTCATCATAATCCTTGAAACAAACATATGTAAGAGGAATATATCCATTTGCTCTCTTAAGGAACTTGATGCACTTAGTATCCTCTGCATCACCTTCCTGAGCTGCTATATCCTCATCTGTGAAGCAGAATGCCTTTGTTATCTCTCTTGCTCTGTCAGGACGGAAGTTGAAGAATATTACTGAGTCACCTTCCTTAACAATCGAGAGTGGATTTCCATTTTCATCTACGATAACAGTAGGGATTACGAACTCATCAGTAACTCCGTTATCATAAGACTCCTGCATAGCCTGAACAGGGTCTGTAGCCTTGATTCCTTCACCAATTACAAGTGAATCATATGCCTTCTGGATACGATCCCAGTTGTTATCTCTGTCCATTGCATAATATCTTCCGGAA
>CACZOE010000091.1 GCA_902782695.1 uncultured Lachnospiraceae bacterium
CCGGCGTGGCGGAATTGGCAGACGCCCGGGACTTAAAATCCCGTGGGTAGTAATACCCGTACCGGTTCGACCCCGGTCGCCGGCAGTAAATCCTATAAATGCTTTTGAAACAGGCATTTGTAGGATTTTTTTTCGCAGTACAGTTTAAGCATATAGAATAAATATGATATAATTATGTTAAAGACATGGGATGTAAAACTATAATAGGAGAATTAAAATGCCACCCATCACAAATGACTGGGCTGAAGCCCTGAAACCAGAATACAGTAAGGATTACTATCGGAAACTATTTTCCTTTATAGGAAAAGAATACTCAACAAATGCCGTTTATCCACCTGGAGATGATATATTTAATGCGTTTCATCTGACACCTCTGAGCGAGGTGAAAGTAGTGATAATCGGACAGGATCCCTATCATGAACCGGGACAGGCTCACGGACTTTCATTTTCTGTAAAGCCTGGTGTGGACATTCCACCATCACTTCAGAATATATATAAAGAACTCCAGGATGATCTGGGCTGCTATATACCGGACAATGGATATCTGGTCAAATGGGCTAAACAAGGGGTTCTTCTGTTGAATGCCGTACTTACGGTAAGAGCTCATCAGGCTGCTTCGCATCAGGGGAAAGGCTGGGAAGAATTTACAGATGCAGCAATAAGAGTTGTTAATGAAGTGGATCGGCCTGTTGTTTTCATGCTTTGGGGAAGTTTTGCCAGAAGCAAGAGGTCAATGCTTACAAATCCAAAGCATCTGATTCTTGAAGCACCCCATCCATCGCCGCTTTCAGCTTACAGAGGTTTTTTTGGATGCCGGCATTTCAGTAAAGCTAATGAATTCCTAAGGGCAAACGGTGTTTCTGAAATTGACTGGCAGATCGAGAACATAAATGCTGTATAAATATACAGTTAAAGAAAAATTAAAGACTTTACGATAAATTAACAGTATAATCATTATGTTGTTATACTGTTTTTTTATCTTATGGTATACTGAAACTTAGGTTTATTAAGTAATTGTATAAAAAGCTAAAGATAATACGTCGGAGGGTTACTATATGAGTGACGTAAGAAAGACACAGGCTGTTCAGGACAGCGTTAATTCAGTGATAAAAGGAAAACAAAATGTAGTAAAAAAGGTACTGGCTGCAACAATTGCAGGCGGACACATTTTGATGGAGGATATTCCCGGAGTAGGTAAAACTACTCTTGCTACGGCATTTGCCAGAACATTATCACTAGATTATAAGAGAGTTCAGTTCACACCGGACGTTCTGCCTAGTGATATTCTCGGATTTTCCATGTACAATTCTGCAACAAAAGAGTTTGAATACAGACCGGGTTCCGTTTTCTGCAACCTGTTTCTGGCAGATGAGATAAACAGAACTTCTCCAAAGACACAGTCGGCTCTTCTGGAGGTTATGGAAGAGGGTACTGCTACTGTTGATGGAGTTACCAGAAAACTTCCGGATCCTTTTGTGGTTATAGCGACTGAAAACCCATATGGATCATCCGGAACTCAGATGCTGCCTGAATCTCAGCTGGACAGATTTATGGTGTGTCTTTCCATGGGCTATCCTGAACATGAGGATGCGGTTCAGATACTTAAGGGTAATGCACAAAATCCTTTATCTAAAGTTCAGAAGGTTATCGGAATTGATGAGCTTGTGGAACTTCGAAAAGAATCTAATGATATGTTCATCAGGGATGAAATCTATGAATATATAGTTGATCTTGTAGAAGAAACCAGAAGAAATGACATTTTCTCTATGGGAGCCAGCCCCAGAGGAACCATAGCACTTCTAAATATGGCGAAGGCTATGGCTGTTATAGATGGACGTGATTTTGTAACGGCTGAGGACGTTCAATCCGTTATCAAGGATACTCTTGGACACAGAGTTAAGCTGGGTCAGAGAGCAAGAGCTCAGGGAATGAATATGGACGGAGCTATGAAAACTCTCGTGCAGACCATCAGACCTCCGAGAATGTAGATTTATGCTTATAGATTCTAGTGGATATGATAGAAAAGTTTTACAGGGATTTTATTAATGACATATGCTGATTCAAAAACTTCATATCGTTTTTTATCTGAAGAGTGGAGAGAGCAAATAAGAAAGAATAAAGAGATCAGGGATAGAGAGAGGCTTAAAAAGCCTCTCAAAACAACTGTCCATCCACTTATGATTTTTAATTATCTGGTTCTGGTGGCTCTTACTTCAGGAATGTACTATTTCCTCAGAAATCATTTCTTAATGCTCTGTCTTTCTATAATCATTTCGGCGCCAGTGTTAGATCTGATAGCGCTTTTCTTTTTATACCGGGGAACAGGTGTGAAGATCTCTGCTCCTGAAAAAGAGGTTACAAAAAACAGTATTGGATTTTTAAAACTGGAGCTGATAAATAAGTCTATTATGGCTTCCTTTGATATATGCGTTAAGCTGGATGTGGAAAACACATTTTATAAGGACCATAGTGGTACAGTTCTTTCCCTTCCGCTTCGGGCCAGATCTGATTATAAGAAAAATATTCCTATCAGGTACACTATGAACGGAATCTGTAAATACAGTGTTTCAACCATTACTGTGAGAGATTTTCTGGGACTGATATCCGTCAGAAAGAAAACGGATAGTGTAGCAGAGGTATATGTGCTTCCGGAAAATGTGATTGCCACTGATCTGGATATGACAGACATGTCCAGAGGA
>CACZOE010000092.1 GCA_902782695.1 uncultured Lachnospiraceae bacterium
GCGACCCCCTCCTTGGCAAGGAGGTGCTCCACCACTGAGCCACTCGCGCAAATGCGACTATGCACTGTCGCAACAATGGCTATATTATCACAACTTTATATATGTGTCAATAACTATTTAAAATAAAATATTTTTTCTGTTGCTGAGCAGGGATGCACCGGAAACTATATTCAGAATTCCAAAGGTAATACCAAACACAATGAGTAATATTCCAATTGCAATATTTGCTCCGCCAACATTTTTCAGAAGTTTATATACTTTTTCCATACCATTCTCCTTTTACTAACTATTTAACCCCATATTCTTCATAATAAGCATCAAGTCTGGAATTAAGTTCGTCATCAATAACACCCTTTTCAACCAGATAATCAATGATCTCATCCATTGAAACTATAGCAGAGGTCTCAAAACCATAGAGTTCTTTAATCTCGTCAAGAGCTCCCTTAGTTCCCTTTCCTCTTTCACATCTGTTAAGAGAAACCATAAGACCAAGTATTTCAACATCACCCTGTGCCTTAACTATAGGAACTGTTTCTTCCATGGATTTTCCTGATGTTGTAACATCCTCGACAATAACAACCCTGTCACCATCTTTAATAGGACTTCCAAGAAGTATGCCAGCATCACCATGATCTTTTGCTTCCTTACGGTTTGAACAGTAACGTATCTCCTTTCCATAAAGCTTACTATAAGCTATGGAAACAGCTACACTGATAGGAATACCTTTATATGCCGGACCAAATACCACATCAAAATCATCACCATATGTATTATGGATAGCTGTTGCGTAGTATTCACCAAGTTTTGTTAACTGTGTACCAGTTACATATAGTCCCGCATTCATAAAGAATGGTGATTTACGACCACTTTTGAGTGTGAAATCTCCAAATTTAAGTACCTGGGAATCAAGCATAAAATCAACAAATTCTTTTTTATAGGCTTCCATATCAGACCTCCGGATATTATTTCAAAGCGTTATTATATCATAATATTTATTACATTTCCAGTATATGGTCAAATATCTTATTGGCTGCTTCTAGTTTTGACATAAGTGGCAGCTCTGTATTTCCTTCTTTTGTAATAAGGGTAATGATATTTGTATCTACCTGATATCCTGCACCAGGTGTTCTAAGGCTGTTTGCACAGATCATATCACAGTTTTTTGAATCCAGTTTTTTTCTGGAGTTTTCAAGTAAATTCTCTGTTTCCATTGAAAAACCAATGATTTTCTGGTTTTTCTTTTTTGAAGCACCAACCGTTTTTAGGATATCGTTAGTTCTTTTTAATTCTATCTGCATATCACCATCTGATTTTTTTATCTTCTGATCTGCAGTATTTACAGGAGTATAATCAGCAACTGCTGCAGCCATTATAATAATATCATTATCAGGTGCATTTTCTGTCATGGCCTCATACATATCCTGAGCTGTTACCACATCTATTCTTCTTACACCAGCAGGTGTATCAAGAGAAACAGGACCTGATACAAGTGTAACTTCACCGCCCCTTAAGGCAGCCGCTTTTGCAAGAGCGTATCCCATCTTTCCTGAAGAATGATTAGTGATAAATCTTACAGGATCTATTGATTCACATGTAGGACCAGCATTAACAAGTATTTTTTTACCGGCAAGGTCTTTTTCACTGGATACTTCCAGGAGTATTTCTTCAACTAGTGCTTCAGGAGAAGGCAGTTTTCCTTTTCCATCGTATCCGCATGCGAGATGACCAGTAGCTGGTTCAATTATTTTAAAACCAAAGTTTTTAAGTTTTTTCAGATTGTCCTGCACTATCCTGTTTTCATACATATATACATTCATGGAAGGCGCAATCAGTATAGGGCATCTTGCAGGAAGTACCACTGTAGAAACCATGTCATCAGCAATTCCTCCAGCAAGTTTTCCGATTATATCTGCTGAAGCCGGTGCTACAAGTATAAGATCTGCATTTGTTCCAAGTGATATGTGTGGTACATTTACATAGTCATCTGGATTTTCATCAAAAACGTCACTATATACTTTGTTTTTCGTAAGTACACTAAATGTCTCAGCTGTAATAAACTTTTCTGCATTTTTTGTCATGCAGACATGAACATCAGCCTCCAGTTTATATAGAATACTTGCAACATCTGCCATTTTATATGCAGCTATTCCACCGCTTACACATAGAAGTATATTTTTGCCCTTTAACATAACTAATCCTCCTACAGATCAAACAGCTCTCCGTGCTTTTCATATCTTGTAACTCTTTTGATCTTATTATCTCTATCTACAAAAACAACCTTTGGAGGGTTCTCTTTGATTTCTTCTGGAGTCATCATGGCATAGCTCATAATGATAACTTTATCGCCTTTTGATACAAGTCTTGCTGCAGCGCCATTCATACAGATGGTGCCAGAACCTCTTTCTCCTGCGATAACGTAGGTTTCAAGTCTGTTACCGTTATCAACATCAGCTACCTGAACCTTTTCATATTCTATAAGTCCACAAGCCTCCATTAATTCTTCATCAATGGTAATACTGCCTACATAATTAAGAGCAGCCTCAGTTACTCGTGCACGGTGTATTTTTGATTTAAGAAATGTAGAATACATAGAAAAATTTCCTTTCAATTAAACTTACTGAAATTATCCTTTATACTGTCATCATAAAATTATCGATAAGACGTACTTTATTATTTATCTTTACAGCAATGGCAACAAGTATTTCTCCCTTGATGGTATCAATAGATTCCATTGTCAGATTATCTACTACTTCTACATATTCAACATCTGCCATTGGTTCGGTCTGCAGAAGTTCTGTCATTTTAGCTCTTACTACTGCTGCATCTCTTTCGCCATCTTCAATAAGCTTCTGTCCCATGAATATGGATTTGCTGAGTATAAGGGCTGCGCTTCTCTCCTCTACATTCATATATGTATTTCTGGAGCTCATGGCAAGACCATCTGCTTCTCTTACTATAGGACATCCAACAATATCAAGAGGCATATTCAGATCCTTTACCATTCTTTTAATAACAGCCAGCTGCTGGGCATCCTTCTGTCCGAAATATGCTCTGTCAGGACCTACAATGTTAAAGAGTTTGTTACAAACTGTACATACTCCTCTGAAATGTACAGGTCTTGAGAGGCCGCAGAGATGATTTGTCAGACCGTTCATATCTACAAAAGAAACAAAACCATCCTTATACATTTCTGAAGGTTCTGGATTAAATACCAGATCAGCTCCTGTTGTTTCACATAACAGACTGTCTCTTTCCAGATCTCTTGGATAAGCTTCCAGATCTTCGTTAGGTCCGAACTGAATTGGATTTACAAAAACACTAACTACAGTTCTGTCATTATCCTCTACAGATTTTTTTATAAGAGACTGATGTCCTGCATGGAGATATCCCATTGTAGGAACGAGACCTACTGTTTCTCCATTCTTACGCCACTTTTTCACGTATTTTCTAACTTCTTCAACTGTTTTTACAACCTTGATTCCCATTTGTTTTTCTCTCTTTCTAATGTATTAACCTTTAATTGCTTCGGCAAGAACTTCTGGAGCAATAGTGTAATTATGCTCTTCGGCTGGATAGCTTCCTGCTTTAACTTCAGCATCATATGCTTTGAAGCCTTCTCTCATAAGTTCACCAACATTTGCAAAATGCTTTACAAATTTAGGCTTATAATCACTGAACATTGCAAGCATGTCTGCATAAACAAGTATCTGACCATCAGTACCTGCTCCACCGCCGATACCTATTGTAGGTATAGAGATTTCTTTTGTAACATATTCAGCAAGTTCTGCTGGAACACATTCAAGAACTATAGAAAATGCACCTGCTTCTTCAAGAAGTTTTGCATCTTTTATAAGCTTTTTAGCTGAAGCAATATCTCTTCCCTGAGCTTTATATCCACCGAAGGCATTGATTGACTGAGGTGTCAGACCTATATGTCCCATAACAGGAATACTTGCTTTTACTATAGCTTCAACCTGTGGAATGATTTCTTCTCCACCTTCAAGTTTAACTGCACCGGCTCTTCCTTCTTTCATAAGTCTTCCGGCATTTATTACAGCATCATATACAGATGCCTGATAGGACATAAAAGGCATATCTATAACAACAAGAGAGTTTTTTGCTCCTCTTGCAACAGCTGCTCCATGGTGAATCATGTCCTCCATGGTTACAGAAACTGTATCAGGATAACCGAGCATTACATTTCCAAGTGAATCTCCTACAAGGATACCATTGATACCTGACTCGTCTACAAGCTTTGCTGTAGAATAATCATAAGCAGTAAGCATAGATATCTTTTCGCCTTTTTTCTTCATTTCTTTAAATGTTACACTTGTATTTTTCATGGCTTATCTCCTTTTCTTTTTATTATAAAGATAATCACTAAAGCATTATTTTAATAATTCTTCTATTTCAGAATAATCTCTGTCTAAATTTTTTCTGGAAGCGATTTTTAAAACCTCAGAAGAAGCTGTTTTGTATAGCTTAACAGATGATTCATCCAGACATTTAAGATGATTTATCATGGTTGAAATATCTCCTCTTTCCAGGGGACCAGTAAGCTGATCTGTTACGCCTTTTTCAACTATCCCTTTAGCATTATCCAGAAAAAGTCCGTTTAATGCAGTGGCAGCGCTTTCTTCATCAAAACCACATTCTGTAAGAAGTCTCATGGCAAATCCATACATTCCACATACCAGATTACTGGCTGCTACAGAAGCTGCATGGTACTTCACCTTTGAGGCGGTATCCAGGGTACCGGTTTTAAGCCCTGCTGATATAAATACAGACGTTATATCATCCAGATATTTTTCATTTCCTTCAATTGTTATAAATGCATTGGAAAAATCCCTGTAAGATGTATACTTATCAGAAACAGCATACATTGGGTGGACAGAATATCCATAAACCTGACTAAGAGTATCATTAAATACTTCAGATGAGATTGAGCCACTTGTATGGCATATAATCTTTCCGGCCGTGCATGGCAGATCCTTTATACCATCAAAAACATAGGATATATATCTGTCACTGACCGTAAGAAATACAGCATCACTTTCTTTGATCAAATCTTCAGCATTTTCAAAGTATCCGGTATCGGTAAATCTGGAAGCGTCTTTTGCATGTTCTTTAGTCCGACTGTAGTATCCGGTAATATCTGAACCATGCTCCTTCAGATATTTCCCCATTGTGTAACCTACACGTCCGGCTCCGATAAATCCAATCCTCACTCTATCACCCTCTTTCTCTAAATAAGAAGGTAATGCTTCGAATCTCTCATATTTGTGATACAAATCAGGTATAGTTTCCATCCGGAATACCATCCAAACGAGAGTATATATAAATATATATAAATTGTAAAGTGAAATATTTCTGGAAAAAATGCATAAAATATGCATCAGACCAGAAATACTTCAATAATATAAATCAATTATAAACTACTTTTAAGGCTGATATAGGTTCCCAGAAGTTCATTTATCTCTACATAATCCTTCTTTTCAATACTGTCTGAAAGAACGTTCAGGAAATCGATATCATCAGCATTATAATCGCCTGTACAGATTTCTTTATAAAGCTTTTTGATAAGACTCATATCCTCTACATAGGTTGCATCTCTCATGGCTCTGAGTGAGTCTATATCAATAATCTTTGGTGTATCTTCTTCTATCATTTCTTCAGAATAGTCATCACTCATATCTGATATCTCATCTTTTTGAGTAATGTCTGAAGTATCCTGAATCAATTCAGAGGTTTTGTCAGACTGTTTTTCAGCTTTTGTTTCTTCCTTAGCAGATTGCTTTGTGGTTTTTACAAACTCCATATATTCACGAATATATTGATTTATAACAGTCAGGCAGTCAAACATGAGAGCCAGGTTTGTATTAATGTACTCTCTGTCACCGTTATTGATAGCATTTTCAATTCGGAGTGCAATTTCAGATGCTTCGAGGGCACCGATACTCTGACATCCGTTTCTAATAATATGGACCTTATTTCTGAAACCTCTCAGATCATTCTTGTATCTGAAGGTAAGCTCATCAATAGAATCCTTATTCTGATTATAAAATGTACTAAGAATTCTATTATAAACGTCTATATTTCCGCCAATTCTTTCTAGAGTATTCTTTACATCAAAGAAATCCTCCAGTTTTCGAAGTCCTTCGTTATATCTCGAATCATTTATATACTCGGAAATATCGTTTGATCTGTATTTGATCTTTGAAGAATCCACATATTTATTTATAATTCCGGCAAATACTGTTATATCAAAAGGTTTGAGAATGATATCACAGAAGCCTTCTTCTATTATTTCCTGTTTGTTTTTACCTATAACATCTTCAGACATGGCTACTATAGGCAGATTCTTATATTTTGAATCTGAAAGCTCTCTGATCTCTTTCAGGGCGTCAATACCATTCATAACAGGCATAGCGATATCCATAAATACTATGTCATAATCATTATTCATAACCATATCAATGGCACCAAGACCACTGCTGGCTGAATCACATTTGATATCCATAGACTTGATAACATCGAGAGCAACATTACGGCTTATTTCAATATCGTCAACTAAAAGAAGCTTTAGATCAGGTGCCCACATTCTCTCAGCCTCTTCACGAGATACTCTTTCAAGAGTATTTTCATTCATAGGTATGGCTGCAGAATTTTCAGCAGGTTTTTGCTGTCTGATAGATACTGTAAATGTAGAACCTGCACCAACAGTACTTTCAACTTCTA
The DNA here is from genome assembly GCA_902782695.1 of uncultured Lachnospiraceae bacterium. GTDB lineage: Bacteria > Bacillota > Clostridia > Lachnospirales > Lachnospiraceae > Eubacterium_Q. The sequence goes on from CACZOE010000092.1 coordinate 6,739, forward strand.
TTTCACCACCCATTAGGTCTACAATCTTTTTAGATATGGACAGACTGATACCATTACCAGTATTTAAGACTGATTTTTTAGATTCATCCTCATAATATATCTCAAACAAGTGAGCCAGTCTTTCTTCGCTGATTCCGGTTCCTGTATCAGATATACTGAAGATAAGATTAACATTTTTCTCTTCATCCGAGCTGTATTCATAACAATCTACAGAAAGTGTTATGGAGCCTTCTTTCGTAAACTTTATAGAATTTTCAAGAATGATACTTAAAATGGTTTTTATTTTATCAAAATCACCCACAAGTATATCAGGAATATTTTCGCCCAGATCCACCATGAATTTAATAGGCTGTTCACTCAGCTTATTCAGCATACTGTCTGACAGGTCACAGATAAGCGTAGTAATGGAATAAGGTTCATTTACTAGTTCTTCTGCACCTGATTCAAGTCTTGCCAGAAGGATAGTCTCATCAACCTTCTCCAAAACGTCATTACCCTTTTCGATGATAACTCTCAGTTCATTTGCAGTGGCAATATCAACAGTACCATCCTTTATCATACTGTTTGCCTTACTTATCATGGCATTAACAGGTAACTTTATCTCGTTACTCATATTTGCCAGGTAGTCAGTTTTAGCAGTATTACTCTTAATAGCATCCTCGTGCTCTTTTGAAAGATCTTCCAGCTCTCTGTTCTTTCCAATGAACTTTCCATACAGATAAAAAGCTATAAATATCGCTATAAAGAGAAGGAACATAATAAGAATAGACACAAAGTATTTGAATAATGTATATTCGTAGAATTTAAGCTTTTTATCGATAACAAAGGATGATATACCTTTACATGATACTCCGTCACCATTAGATGCACTTATATTAAAAGTATATTTTCCTCCCTCCAGGTTTGTATATACGGCCTGGAGATTATCAGAACCGGTCAGAAGCTGAGGTTCATTATCAAAGCCCTCCAATTGATACTGTATCTGGATATTTTCTCTGTTAACAAAGCTCAGAACAGCAAATGATATCTCTACTCTCTGGGCATTTGATGGCACAGTAATAGAACCACCTGTCTGATTGTAGTGAAGAATCTTACCATCAATGTTTACATCGGTAACGGTGATTTTGGGTTCCGTTTCATTAGTTGGGATATCGTTTATATCAAATACAAGAACACCTTTACCTGTACAAATATAAATCTGGTTATTAAGGAATATACTCTTGGAATTCATAGTAACAGGACTAGTCATTCCATCACCTGATGAAAAATATCTGTTTGCAGGGGAAGACGTTCCCAGAAGCTCATCTTCATTAGTTATATATAATCCTTTGGAGCCTATCAGATACAGATTCTTGTTATTAAGCAGAATACTGGAAATATTATTTGAAAAATCAAGAATACTGATACCTCTGAAGGTTTCATTATAAAATGAAAGACCATTATTGGTTCCAATCCAGAGACCATTCTTACCTTTGGCAAAACAGGTTATAACATTTGAAGAGAGACCGTCATTTTCTGTATAGTTATGTATTTCATCGTTATCGATTACATATATTCCTCCGCCATCAGAACCGGCATATATAAGTCCATTTTCGTCCTGATACAGACTAAGTATATTGGGATACTCAATTCCAGAATTATAATCGTAGGTTTTATATATATCTCCACGGGTGTTGATCAGATTTATACCTTCTTCAGTACCAATGGCTATATCTCCATTATTCAGCATAAGAAGTGTATTTATATAGTTACTGGACAGACCTTTGGATCTGCTGTAGATAGTGGTTTTGCCACTTGGAGAAATCTTTACAACACCATAACGTCTGTAGGTGGCTATCCAGATATTTCCTATGGTATCTGCTTTAATATCACGAATAGATATACCACTCAGATATTCTGTAAGATCATTACTAACTACGTTCAGATCCTTATCAATTATAACAAGACCATCATCTGTTCCAATGTACAGATTATCCTTGTAGTTATATACAACGTTTGAGATACTGTCATTTAGTCCGTATTTTTGATTCAGATAGGCAAATTTACTTCTGGCCATAAAAAGAATACCGGATCTTTTGGACGTGAACCAGTAGTTACCTTCATAATCAACGATCATAGAGGTTATATAATTGTTAATAGCGAGATCATTAAGACTGAAAAAACTGTCATCGGATTTGAAATAGCCAACACCACCATCAGTACAGATAAAGGTGTGACCGTTATAGGTCATGATATCGTTGATACCATCAAAATATGATTTAAGAACTTTAAATGAACTCCATCCGCTGAAACTGATTACATCATTACCAACTGTACCGATATATATACGACCAAGTTCATCGCTGGCGATAGTTGAAAGATCTTCATTAGTATATTCAGCAGCAGATTTTTCGATTAGCTTTTTATCCTTACCAAAAGAAAAAATGGTATTTCCGTTATAGATTCCCCATATGGTGTCATCTACTCTGGTTATCTTCTGGACATTTTTTCCTGCAAGACTTTCCTGTCTTTCAAGAATCGGACCACCCTCATTATATGTATATAAGCCATAGGCTGTGGCAACGTATATAGCACCATCTGCTCCCTCACAGATGTCATTTATACTTTTTACGCCGTTATAATAATCATCAGAAAAATGAATGGTATCAATTCCATCCAGATAAAAAAGGCCATAATTATTTGTTCCGACCCATAGTCTGCCCTTTGAATCCTGAAATAATGCATTTATAAAATAAACATCATCCTTGTCAGTATCCCACAGGCTGTACAGTTTGAATTCAGAACCATTATATCTGTAGAGTCCGCTTTCTGTTCCAATCCATATATAACCGGAGTCGGTCTGATAGATAGCATTTACTTCATTACTAACAAGACCATTCTCCTGATTATAAATGATCTGCATGAAATCTTCATTCAGACTCTCAGCATTACTTCCAAGAGAATTTCTATATATGACAAAAAGGCATGTGAAAATACATGCCATAACAGTTAATATAACAGCTGCTTTTTTGCCTTTTAAATAATACATATTTACATGCACTCTTTTAAGAATACTTCGTATCCCTTCTCTGTTTCATATATGTCTGCTTTTGATGTGATCTCCCATGGAGCATGCATATTAAGAACTGCTACGCCACAGTCAATTACTTCCATTCCATAAAGTGAAAGTATATATGCGATGGTTCCACCACCACCAAGATCTACTTTACCTAGTTCAGCAGTCTGATAATAAACCTTGTTCTTTTCAAGAATACCACGAATCTTACCAATATACTCAGCATTTGCATCATTAGATCCGGATTTACCTCTTGAACCAGTAAATTTATTAAACACCATTCCTTTTCCAAGGAAAGCTGCATTTTTAGCTTCAAAACAACTTGCATATAAAGGATCATATCCTGCACTTACATCTGATGAAAGCATAAAGGAAGAAGCAAGACATCTTCTCAGCGCAAGACCGGAATTATAGCCTGCAAGCTCGAGGATTTCTGCTACAGAATTCTCAAAGAACTTAGACTGCATACCTGTAGCTCCTACAGAACCGATTTCTTCTTTATCTACAAGAAGTGTACAGGAGGTTCTTTCAGGTTTTTCTACACTAAGCTGTGCTATAAGTGATGTATAAGCACACACCTTATCATCCTGACCATAAGCTATTATCATGGATTTATCTATACCCATGTCACGAGGCTTTCCTGCAGGTACTATTTCAAGCTCTGCAGATATAAAATCCTCTTCTGCTATATCATATTTGGATTTTAATATTTGAAGAACATTCTGTTTAACCAGCTCTTTTTCTGATTTCTTCTCGGAATCCTTATCTTTTTTACTTATCTTTATAGGTCTGGATGCAATAAGAAGGTCCAGGTTTTCTCCCTCTACAACTACATTTGCCTTTTTTACCATCTGTTCCTGAGCCAGATGAATAAGTATATCTGAAACACAGAATACAGGATCATCATCATCTTCACCTATAACTATATTTACCTTTGTTCCATCTGCCTTAACAACTACTCCGTGAATAGCAAGAGGCAGTGTAACCCATTGATACTTTTTAATTCCGCCATAATAATGGGTATCAAGGTAGCAGAGATCCTTATTCTCATAAAGCGGATTTTGCTTTACATCAAGTCTAGGAGAATCCAGATGTGCTCCCAGAATATTCATACCCTCTTCAAGTGGCTTTTTACCGATATTGAAAAGCGCAACAGTTTTATTCATACATACAGCATAGATCTTATCTCCAGCTTTCAGCTTCTTCTTTTTACTTATAGCTTCATCAAGAGATATATAACCAGCAGCCTTAGCCTTATTAATTACATACTCGGTTCCTTCTCTTTCGGTCTTACCATTAAAGAGATAATCCTTATAACCGTTACAAAGCTCTTCTATTTTTTTCTCATCTGTTTTTGTGTAAGATTTCCATGCGTTTTTACGTTCCATGCCAGTCTCCTTAATATATTTATATGAAATAGTTTAGTCATTAATGCATGATGAAATAATATCGAATGCTTTATCTATATCCTCCGGGCTTATCATAAGTGGAGGAACCATTCTTATAGTATTTGGCTTAACGACAGACATCAAAAGTCTTTTTTCAAAGGCATCATGTTTTAAATCCATAGCGATGTCACTGTCAAATTCTACTCCCACAAGAAGTCCAAGTCCTCTAACTTCCTTAACATGAGGCAGAGTACTTAGTTTTTCTCTGAAGTAATTACCCATTTCATAAGCATTTTCACTTAGTTTTTTATCTACTATTTCAGAAATGGCTGCATATGATGCTGCACAGCAGACCGGATTACCGCCAAATGTAGTTCCATGGGAACCTGCACTGAGTGCCTGCATAGCTTCATTAGTAGCACACATTGCAGCTATAGGCATACCGCCACCCATAGCTTTAGCCATTGTAACTGCATCAGGTTTTATTCCATAATTCATATAACCCATTATTTTTCCAGTACGTCCCCAGCCAGTCTGGACTTCATCAAGAAGAAGCAGCATTCCTTTATCATCACAAAGTTTTCTAAGTCCTTTCATGAATTCTTCAGATGCAGGATATACTCCACCTTCACCCTGAACAGGTTCAATCATTATGGCGATTACATCATCAGTTGCAGCCTCTTCAAACGATTTCAGGTTATTAAACTCTGCATATTTAAATCCATCAACAAGCGGCTCAAAGCCTTTATGTATAGCACTACCAGGCTGACCTGTAGCTGAAAGTGTAGCCAGTGTTCTTCCGTGAAATGAATTAAGAGCTGTAACTATTTTATATCTTCCATTTCCGTATTTCTCATTTCCATATTTACGGGCAAGCTTGATCATAGCCTCATTAGCCTCAGCTCCGGAATTCTGAAACTGAACTTTATCCATTCCGATAGTTTCACATATCAGCTTGGCAAGCAGAGTCTGAGGAACAGTATAGAAATAATTAGATGCATGAATCAGAGTCTTAGCCTGATCGTTTATTGCATCGATTACTCTCTGGTTACAGCCACCTACAGAATTAACAGCTATACCGCCGAGAAAATCGAGATAACTATCCCCATTTTCATCATAGATAAGTTCATCATGATTTTCATCAGCTATGAAATCATACCTTTTGAAGGTTTCATTCATATAAGTTTCAGCCATTTCTATAAGTTCTTCTTTTGTTAAATTATAATCTTTTAATTTCATATCTTATTATCTCCCAACTTTTGACACTTATGTCATTCTATCACATTAGTTAATATATTTCAAAATCAGTAGTTTCTTCTGATAACTGATATAACATGGCAAGGTTTTCGGTATTATTTCTGTCAATATAAGTCTTAAAACTGATGATATATTTTCCCTCGTCAAGGTGTTCACAGCTGAAATCATTTATAACACAGTCATAATTATGTACCATGGCTATAGCAGCTGAAAAAGCGTCAAATGTATCATCACATTTAAATCTTATATTTACATCTTTTTTACTATTATCATCGGTAAACAGACTATTTATTATATCATTTAAAAACTTTGGACATTTTATTTCATTTATTTTTTCGTACTGATATTTTCTGCTGAGACCGATGATAGTTTTTAAAAATTCTCTATATTCTTTTCTGATGGGCTCATCAACATCAGCACTGTTTCTTGATATTATAAGCGTTTCTCTATCTGGTTTATATATGGAATCGTTACTGTCAGCCTTAATTTCAGCTATCTGTTCAGAGCATTTCATTCTCAAAACAAATGAATCTTTTAAGGTTTTATCAATATCATCCAGCTTTGTTCTTATCTCTTCAAGAGTCATAGCCTCAAATCTCCTATTTCTTTAGTTGTTTAAAAATCCTTTATGAATCTGGACATCTTACAAGGTTTTTCATTCATGATTCTTGGAACATATATATACAGTCTGTCACTGCTACGTGTCATTCCTACATAAAGCATTCTTCGCTCTTCCTCTATTTCATGTGTCAGTTTTGATTTTTTATGAGGTATATAACCTTCGACAGCATCCATTATATGTACTTCTTTAAATTCAAGTCCTTTAGCACTGTGAAGAGTCATTAGCTGTATATTATTTTCAGACAGCTCTTCGTCAGGCATGAGCTGTTTGTTCTTCATCATATTTCTATAATCTTCAATCATTTCATAGAATTCACTATAATCATTTACATCCTTTGTCATAGATTGAAATTCATCAAGAATATCACAGTACTCATCATAATCTGCACCTGTTTCTTCTGCTCGTTTTTTCAGATAAGTATTGTAACCAATAGCTTCGCGTATATAGTTTAATGCTGCATAAGGAGAAAGCTTCTGGATAGTTCTAAGTTCTGAACCAAGTCTTCGAAGAGATTGTCTCAGATAATCCTTGTCTCCTGCAGTTTCTATAAGTTCGGCTATATCCACTTCTTCATGTTTAAGCATATCTCTTGGAATATATCTGAGAGGTTTATTCATAAAAGTAAGAAATGTACTTCTTTTATGACTCCCAAGAGCAAAAGATATATAATTAACAAGTGGAATAACAATAGGATGAGAAAACAGATCCGGAATCTGGTCTCTAACTGTAAAATCTATTCCGTATTCCTTAAGTTTATACATAAGTCTTCGTGGTTCAAGATTTGTCCTGTAAAGAACCGCTATCTCATTCGGAGAGACACCGTCATTTATAGCATTTCTGATACGTTTTATTATTTCATCGTTTTCTTTTCCTACATCTGAAACCGAAATGATATCTACATTTCCATTATTTTGTTTTGCGGAAATGAGCTCTTTGTCGAAACGATTATTATTTCCAGAAATCATTTCAGAGGAAAGCTTTACAACCTGTTTTGGACATCTGAAATTATAAGACAGATTCAATGTCTTAACATTATCATACTCTTTTGCAAAACGCATCAGAATATCCGGTCTCGCACCTCTGAAGCCATATATGGACTGATCGTCATCTCCAACAACATATACATTTCCGGAAGGATATGAAAGTAATTTCAATATCTCATACTGCAAAAGATTTGTATCCTGAAACTCATCCACCATAATATACGGATACAGTTCTCTTATTCTTTGACATATATCTTTTCTGGATTTAAGCAGATTGTAACACTCAGTCAGCATATCATCAAAATCCAGCAGATTATTTTTACTCTTATACTCACTGTATTTTCTGAATAACTGATGAAAATCGTTTTGAGACATACCCGGACTATAATAATTCTCTATATCAATCATGTCTGATGCTATTATGGATAGCTGACTTATGACACTGCTTATTACATCATCATTATCATAAAGATCTTTATTGATATCCTGTAAAAGCTTTTTGATGACTTTTCTTTTTTCGTTTTCATCAAGAACATTTATACTTCCTTTTGAAGCATATGCAGTTCTGATTATCCAGTAAAAAAATGAATGAAAGGTTCCAAATCTAACCTTTGTATCTTCTAAACAGGTCAGTTCAAGAAAACGTTCCTTCATAGATTTTGCTGCAGCGCGGGTAAATGTGATTACAAGAATATTAGAAGGAAGTATCTTATAACCGTAGATCAGATTATTTATTCTATTTATAATTACTGTGGTTTTGCCGGAGCCCGGTGTGCCAAGAACTAAAAGCGGGCCTTCGTTCCACTCTATCGCTTCTTCCTGTTCTTTCGTAAACATTTATCCTTACCTTAAAACAGGGTGAGCCTTTTATAGCTCACCCTTAGACTTAATCTATGCACCACAACATTTCTTATATTTCTTTCCACTACCACATGGACATGGATCATTACGTCCAATCTTTGGAGCTTTTACCACAGTATGAGAAGTCTTTTCTTTTTTATAAAGAGCATCTCTGGTAGCTTTATCATATATAGCATCCCATTCAGGAAGAGTATAAAGCCATTCAGCATTACATCCTACCATGTTCATATAAAGCTTTTCTGTGTCGATATCGATAGTAACTTCTGAATCTTCAGTAATATCATCAAGATTATTTGACTGCTTCAGACTTTCATCGATACCATCAAGAAATCCTGTCATTATTTCAATAGTGGTCTCATATTTTTCAGCAAGCTCTTTAACAGTACCTGTAACTTTTTTCTCAGGTTCTTTTAACAGCTGCTCATAGATACCTTTTTCAATTTGAAAATAATTTAACCAGAACTGCTTTCCTTCTGGCGTTCTGTCATCAAGACCATATGCATGATCTCTCCAATCCTTTAAAAGTCCCATAATTTTTTTCCTTTCATATACATGAAAAATATATACATTCGATGATTATATCAAAGACAGCCGATACTTTCAAGTTATTCATATCTAAGTGCATCAATAGGATTCAGATTAGCTGCTTTGATAGAAGGTATCAGACCAAAAACTATACCTATTATCATAGAGAAAAGTACTGATATGATAATAGCAGGCACACTGATCGCAACAGGAACTTCTGCTACATTTGAGATAAAGTAAGCAAGGGCGATTCCTGTAAGAACTCCCAGTATTCCTCCCAGGCTGGTAAGTACTGATGCCTCAGTCAGGAACTGACCAAGAATAGCTCCTTTTCGGGCGCCGATAGCTTTCTTAAGACCTATCTCTTTAGTTCTCTCAGTTACAGATACCAGCATGATATTCATAACACCGATACCACCAACTAAAAGAGAGATACTTGCAATCCATATCAGCTGTGTACTTGTTGAATTCTGAAGTTTTTGAAGATCTTTAGCTTTTTCAAGGATGTCTTCGCTTTTATACTTTACAGAGTCATCATCATCAGATTCTCCATCAACACTTGAAGATTTAATAAAACTGTTTAGATAATCCTGTGTTTTCTTACCAGCATCCTGCATTTGTTCTGTAGAATAAGCCTTTACGATTACCTGATAAGGTTCATCATAGGTGTAAAGTATAGGCCATATTGCATCTGGAAGTATAATTGTTCCTGAATTTTCATCACCATAATAGGTATACCAGTCATCAACACTTGTGATAATAGGCTGAAAATCTTCATCCTTATCAACTATACCTATTACAACGAAAGGGTTTCCGGAAATCTCAATAGTTTTATTGACAGGGTCTTCACCCATAAACAAAGCATAAGCTGTATTTGAATCAAGAATACAAACTTTTCTGAAATCTTTAAAATCTTTTTCAGTAAAAAGTCGTCCTTCTCGAATCTTATAACTCATCAGCCTTATAAAATCATTATTACATCCATATATAAATGAACCTGTCAGCTGATTTGTACTATGATTTATTCCTTCATAACTGCTGGCTTTATGATATATAGCTGCATCCATAACGCTTTCATAGGATTTGATGGTTTTCAGCATATCATTATCTATGATAGGAAGATTCTTCATATCTACACCATCAGTGATATTAACTTCCATACCACTTTGAGTAATGTTGACCTTTACAACATTATCCCCGGATCCGACAAGACTGTTTTTTATTTCATCGTTGGTTCCCTTGATTGTAGAAACTATGGCTATGATAGCCGCTATACCAATGATAATACCGAGCATGGTCAGGAACGAGCGCATTTTATGACTGAATATACCCTGAAATGAAAGTCTTATATTTTCAATCATTTTTCTCCTCCCTAATACAAATCCTCGGAATCTGCATGAACACAGATTTTACCTTCTATACAGTTTTTATCATACGGAAATGCAACCCAGTCATCTGAGGATATTCCTCCTGTAACAGATATGTCTGTGCTGTTATAAATCTTTCCTGTATTTATATACTGCTTTTTAAGTCTTCCATTATGTTCTTTATATACGAAATATCTGCTGCCTTCCTGTTTTACAAGATATAGAGGTATGACTATATCTCCTGCATCATACTCTTCTTCCTCTTCATAATCCAGATACTCGTCTTCTTCATCCTCAAGTACAGAGAACATATCATCCATCTGGGCATCTGCATCAGTTCCGGTTGAAATCACCTGAGCATCAAAACTGCTGGAGTCATCGGTAAAATCAGCAGAATCAGAAAATGTATCATCAGCTTTTTTCAGGCTTACTTCTACATACGAACCGTCTGATATTTCAGCTGTACTATCTATAGATACCTTTACCGGATATTTAGACTGCACTACTGGGAAATTGCTTTCACCTACAGGATTAATTCCTATGTCAACAACTTTACCCACATATCTGCTTCCAGTATCGTAACAGTATACTGAAACGTCTGTACCAAGAGTCATTTTTGCAAGATCATATTCACCTACAGATACAGTGGCAATAAATGTACCATCCCCGTCAATTACAATAGCCGGATTTGCTCTATATACATCCTGTGATGCATCAGTAGGTGAATTCACTTCAGTTATTTTTCCTTTGATTTTTGAAATGATCTTCTCTGATTCTTTAGCCTTTTCCTGCTTTTTAATGGCAAGTTCCTGACTGGCTATTTCATTTTCTATTGATTTTATTTCTTCATTTTTTCTTTTAATGGCAAGTGATAACTCATACTTGGTATATTCTTCACCGTCATCATCGTCATCATCATCACCCTCAATATCATCCAGATCTACATCATCACCATCATCGTAAGGAGAATTATCATGAGTTGTAGATTCAGTTGTAGTGATGGTGGTAGACTCAGTAGTTTTTTTCTTTTTCTTTTTCTCAGTAGTAGCTTCGGTAGTCTGCTGCTGAGTTGTAACCGTTGTTGCTTCTGTAGAAACCGTAGTTGCCTCGGTACTTGCAGTTGTATTTTCGGTTGTTAATTCAGTGCTGGCTTCAGTTGAAGCGGTTGTATCCTCTGTAGAAGAAGCATCAGGAGCAGAGGTTGGAGTAACTGAAGGTGCATCAGGATCGATAGTTGGCGTAACAGAAGGTGTAGCGCTAGGCGAATCAGGATTATCAGTTGATGACTGTGTCGTAGCCTCAGTCGTGGCCTCTGTGGTAGCCTGTGTAGTTGCCTGAGTCGTAGCCTCGGTTGTAGCCTGTGTAGTTGCCTGAGTTGTAGCCTGCGTAGTTGCCTCTGTTGTGGTAACGGTAGTTTTTTCCGTGGTTTTAGCAGTTGTTTTTTCTGTAGTTTTCTTTGTAGTTTTTTCCTGCTTTCCACCCTTTGAATTATTTTCAGTAGTTGCCTCAGTTTTATTCTCTGTAGTTTCAGGAACCGGTTTCTTTTTCTTGAGTGCATTTAATTCATCGTAAGCATCTGCAAGTTCTGATTTTGTTACTTCCAGATCAGAACGAAGAGAATCAAGAGCCAGATCAGACTCTGTTTCATCATAAACAAAAAGCTCATCTCCCGGTTTTACTGTATCGCCAATTTTAACTTTAAACTCTTTTATTTTTTTGCCTGCATCACAGTAGACCTTCTGTGTACCAGTAGATGATACAGTACCTGACATGGAACTTACTTCTTCCTCGTACCAGCTGCTGTCGCCATATTCATCAAGAGCATAAACACTGACAGGATTAGTATTCTGTCTATGTCTTTTATAGATCAATATTCCAATATATGTACAAAGAACAACAACAAGGAGAACTATTATGGTTATAAGGATTTTCTTCTTCATACCTGCTCTCCTTCCTCCTGGGTGGGATTAGGATTTATCTCATCACTTATTATCTCACCATCAAATATTTTTATAATTCTGTTAGCATATCTCGCTATCTCTTCAGCATGAGTGATCATGATTATGGTAGAGCCTTCTGTATGGAGCTGTTTAAAAATACTCATTACCTGTTTTCCGGATTTTGAGTCAAGAGCTCCTGTAGGCTCATCGGCAAGTAATATAGCTGGTTTATTTACCATAGCTCTTGCTATTGCCACCCTCTGTTTCTGTCCACCAGATAGCTGAGTCGCTTTAAAAGCCATTCTGTCTTCCAGACCGACCTTAATCAGAGCCTGCTCACAAAGAGGCCTTCTCTCTTTTCTTGATACATGTGCGTATTGTAATGGGAGTTCAACATTTTGAAGCGCGCTCTGTCTTGGCATCAGATTAAAATTCTGAAATACAAAACCTATCTCTTTATTTCGGATATCTGAAAGCTTTTTATCGCTCATACTTCCGATATCGTTACCAGACAAAATATATTTACCTTCAGTTGGTTTATCCAGACAGCCTATAATATTCATAAGTGTAGATTTACCTGAACCAGAAGGTCCCATTATTGCTACATATTCTCCTTCATTAATAGACAGATTAATATCCTTAAGAGCGGGAACATCTATCGTTCCCTGAGAATACGTTTTATAGATATGTTCTAATTCGAGTAGAAGCATATGATCATCCTCCTACTCTTCTGAATTTTCAAGATCAGCCGGACTTTTAATAGATTCTCCCGGATCTTTAACCACTTCATCATTTGAAGGTGAAGCAGAATCATTGATGATAGCATCTGTATCTGTACTATCCACAGTAGGACCAACAGAATCAATCATATCATCAGTATCATTATCAATATTCATCTCATCTATATCTATATCAGAATCAAAATCTTCAGAATCATCAAATTCATCAACAGAGTCATCATCAGAAATTACATCTTCATAGTTTGTAGTGGTTGGATCTCCTTCATTGATTCCATCATCCGGATATGCCAGATAATCATCAAGAGTTATGCCATCCTCAACATTATAAGTATCCGTTGATTCATTATAATCACCAAGTGTAAGAATTGCTTTGACGATATTACCATCCTCTCCACGCTTCCATACAAAATGTGTTTCACCTTCAGTCACTATATAGTATGCTGGTATCTGAATACCTGAAACCGCTTTTCCCTGTCCATAATCAAGCTCAATAAATAAATGCTGTCCGAGAATCATACCATCAGTATTATCAGGATCAACATAAAAATTATAATTTGAAGCAGACTCACCATAGTCACTGTAGTCATCAGAGAAACTGCCATCACTGGTTTTTGGCTCCATGTTTACTTTTGAGACACTTCCGGCCCAGGTAACAGTTTCATCAGTTCTTGAACGAAGAACAACAGAAGTTCCTGAGGTAAAATTATGAATATTCATCTCATCGGTAATACCACGGATTTTGTAATCACCCTCAGCAATAATGGTAATAAATCCACCTGCATCTTCTGTGCTTTCTCCCATATCAGAATCCAGAGAAGCTGAAGGCATATCAAAATCATCGGAATCGTCATCGAGTCCGATATCGCTATCTCCAGTAGAATCATCAGAAGAGCCTGTATCAGGTGAACCACAGGTTTTAATAATACCGCTCATTGGTGAGTTAACTACGGCTTTATCTATAGATTCTTTTTGTTTCTTTATTTCTAGATCTTTCTTTTCGAGATTATACTGTTCTTCTTTTAAAGAAGAATTTGTACTATTTATCTGGGAGTTAATACTCTGCTTTTCATGATCATCCTTGGCATTTTTTAACTGTGTATTATAATCTCCCAGTGTGGTATTTAAACTGTCAATGGTATTCTGTATTCCGGTTCTGTCTATGTTCAGCTGTTCCAGATTCATCTCCATCTCAGAAGTATCATAGGAAAAGAGTTTATCACCCTTTTTTACTATATCACCAACTTTTACATATACCTCTTTAACCGATTTTCCTGAATCCTTGTTAACTGCTTTAGAATCCTGGGATTCAACTACGCCCATAAATCTGCTTGAGTTACCTATAGGAAGTCCGTTAATCGATCTGACTGACTCAACATATACGAGATTATCATTATATCCTCCAAGGCTTCTGTTCCTTAAGAATATAATTGCTCCAATTATTCCTCCGACAATTATTAAAGACGCTATAATAACAATAATAGCGGTTTTCTTTTTCATAATTAGTCCTCTTTTCTGTCAAATACTTTTTTTAACCATAAAATCAGATATACTATCAAGGGGTAAATGATAACAAGAAAAAGCATCGAAAAAGTATACTTGCTTTTAGTTACTATCGTATATATATATCCGATCAGAATGCCCACAAAAATAAGCAGCAGAACTATGGCAAGAATTCTGCTGGGCAGTGAATGTCTTACTGGTTCTTCTTTATTATTTTCCAGATTTTGTTCTTCTGGTACATTAACACTATTATCAGTATTTAATTGCTCTGATTTTATTTTATCATTCATCTGTAGTATTCCTGTTTCTTAAATAATCCATCCATCTGGATATTTCTTTTTCATATCCATTTGAGCCGGGTTCATAGAATGTTAGACCTCTAAGAGCTTCCGGTAGATAATCCTGCTCTACATAGTGATCAGGATAATCATGAGCATATTTATAGCCTTCAACACCAAGTTCTTTACTACCAGCATAATGTGCATCCTTAAGATACACAGGGACTTCTGCATTTGCATATTTTTTTACAGCATTATTTGCAGCAAAAATAGCATTTACAACAGAATTACTCTTTGGAGCAGTAGCCACATAGGTTGCAGCATGTGCCAGAATTATCTGAGCTTCCGGAAGTCCTACCCTTTCTACAGCGAGAGCCGCTGAAACAGCAACCTGCAGAGCTTGTGGATCAGCATTTCCAACATCTTCTGAGGCACATATCATAATACGTCTTGCGATAAATGTAACACTCTCTCCGCCATAAAGCATTTTGGCCAGATAATAAACTGCAGCATCCGGATCCGATCCACGCATTGATTTGATAAATGCGGAAATCACATCATAATGATTATCACCGTTTTTATCATATCTTATAGCTCGTCGCTGAATGCATTCCTGGGCAACATCAATATCAATATATATCTTTCCATCTTCATTTCGTGGCGTTGAAAGGATTCCAAGTTCTACAGCATTTAGAGCTTTTCTGGCATCACCTTCAGCCATATCTGCAAGAAAACTGACAGCTTCATCTGAAATCTCGGCATTAAAGCTGCCCATACCACGTTCTTTATCATAAACTGCCCGTTTTATAAGAACTGATATGTTTTCCGGTTTTAGTGGAAACAGTTGAAAAACGATGGACCTGGAAACAAGAGCGGAATTCACTTCAAAATATGGGTTCTCTGTGGTAGCACCTATCAGAATAATGCTGCCCTTCTCAACATGCGGAAGAAGAAAATCCTGTTGGGATTTATTGAAACGATGTATCTCATCAATAAAAAGAATGGTTTTCTTTCCGTACATACCGAGATTATTGTTTGCTTTTTCAACCACAGCTTCCATATCCTTCTTTCCTGAAGTGGAAGCATTCAGTTCTTCAAAAGCAGCACTGGTAGTACTTGCGATAACCATTGCTAGTGTGGTTTTGCCTGTACCGGGAGGTCCATAAAAAATAACAGAGCTTAGTTTATCCGCTTTAATAGCTCTGTATAGAAGCTTTCCCGGGGCCAGGATGTGTTCCTGACCGACAAATTCATCTAAAGTTTTAGGCCTGATACGACCGGCAAGAGGAGCCTCCTTTTTCTGCTCCTCCTGTCTCATATAATCAAAAAGATCCATTATATCCTCTTATACTATATCTATACCAAACCAAGTTTTTTAATGATATTATCAAACTTTATAATATCTATAGGTTTGCAGATATAATCATCATAATCATTACTTGCATATGAAGCATCAAAATCTTCATCAAGAGCAGATATCATTACAACCTTGCATCTGGATATGCGTGGAATACCAAGCTTTCTTTCTGCATCTCTTATAGACTGAAGAGCTTTGTATCCATCAATTCTCGGCATCATTATATCAAGACAAACAAGATCATATTCTTTGCCTTCAGTAACAGACTTAACGAATTCATCAACAGCTTCAATTCCATCAGTTGTAAGAACAACCTCCCCATACCTTGAAAGAAGCTTTGATAAAAACTTTCCGCTGGCAATATCGTCCTCTGCAATAAGTACTCTCATAGTATAACCTCCGCATTATATAGCCTTTATAGTTTTAATCCAATTATTATAATATGTAATCACATCATCCTTAAGAGATTTTTTGTATATAGCCACTCTTCTGTTCAGTGTACTGATATATATATAACCTATTATATTATCAGCCAGCTGAGATGATGAAAGACTCGTATTTAGTTCATTTGTATTCTTCGCATCTTCAAAAAGATTAATAAGAAAATTTCTTCGACTGACATATCCAGTTTCTATCAGCTCTCTGGTGTGAGTATTATGAAGTAGTTCCTCATACTGAAGTATTATAGATGACAGCGAATAATAACTGTTATAATATGAACAGAATGCATCTATATAGAGTTCTACTTTCTGAATGCTGCTGATATCCTTGGATATGATTGTTTTAAAAATGCTTTTATCAAATCTGAAAAAAGTTTTTACAATTTCTATAAGTATCTCATCAGTATCCTGAAAATATTTATAAACCATTGCTTCATTGATATTGGTTTTAAGCGAAATATTTCTGAAGCTTAATGAACCAAGTCCTGAATCACTGATTATTTCAATCGAAGCACTTATTATTCTGTCCTGCGCAGAAATGAATTCTTCAGTCAATATTCCACCTCCCCGACAAGTCATAAACTTCCAAATATCATTATAAAACATTTGATTTCTTTGTCAAGGTAAAGCAACTATTAATGAAAAAAGGCGAAGGATAAATCCTTCGCCCTAAAAGACTTATGCTATTTATTTGATTACTGTAACATCAGTAGCCTGTGGACCTTTTTCACCTTCTGAAAGATTGAACTCAACTTCCTGTCCTTCAGAAAGAGTCTTGAAACCTTCCATGTTCAGACCTGAAAAATGTACAAATACATCTTTTCCTTCTTCATCAGTGATGAAACCGTAACCCTTCTGATTGTTAAACCATTTAACTGTACCCTTAGCCATTTTAAAATCTCCTTCATATAAACTTAAACTACTAGTACATTCTATATGTTTAGTCAATTCAAGTCAATTTACACATCGTCAGATATGTAAAAACAAAGGAAAAATGTTGATAATCATACGTATGCTATAGATAATTGATCTATAGATGAATCATAATGATACAGATTATCTGAAAGTATTTCGTTTTCATTGATTAACGTTGTATTAACCAGTCCTATCAGTTCATTCATCGGAATGCTGCCGGAATACTGAAAACTGTTATCCGGTATAATAAGAACCTCATGAACACTAGAAGGGATGATATAGTAATCCTGACCTAAAATATTATATATGGATTTCAGCATATTATTAAAGCATATAACTGAAGCACCCAGATATAATCTATGATTGCTAAGAATATACATCTGATTTTCATTTAGCATTTCGTATTCGCAATCAGTAAGAAGCGACATACTTCCCATATCCATACAAAGACTGGTCATATAGTCAAACATGGATATAAAAGTAACTCCATATAGCCTTCTTGAATTACTTATAGCAAAATCCAATAGAAAATCATCTTCAACCTCAAGTTCGGTGATAGGTCTCGTTTTTTCATCTGACAGATAATCTACTGGTAAATTTCCGGTAATACCTTCGGAATTAATTATTGGCACAACAGCCAGATCCAGTATCCTTCTATGAGGTATACTGTCTATTATTTCTTTATTACTATTATAGTTTATAACTGTTACAATCAGATTGTTTAAAAGTTCATTAGATTTTATTTCGCTTTTTTTCATATTTTCCCTTTCCAAGGGAACATATCTTAAGGAAATAATCTTACAGGGGTTATAAAAATGGATATGCACGTATCCATAATTATCATTACATATTACCTGGCACTTATAAAATCTCTGTCAGAGCATTACACAGTTTTTCCATTTCTTCATCAGTGCCAATGGTGATTCTAAGAAAATTATCTATCTTTGGAACATTAAAATACCTGACAAAGATATTCTTACTTTTCAGATAATTAAATATTTCAATAGCTTTTACACTTTTGTGAGATGCAAATACAAAGTTTGTAGAAGAAGGAAGAACATTAAAGCCAAGCTCTTTTAATCTTTCTGTATATGCTTCTCTTGTGCTGACTATTTTATTTACAGTATTTCTGAAATAAGCTTCGTCATCTATCGATACTGAACCCACTTCGATTGAGCAGGTATTAAGTGTATATGAATTGTAAGAATATTTTACATCATTAATGTACTTTATATTTTCCGGTCTTGATATAGCGTATCCTACTCTGAGACCCGCAAGGCTTCTTGATTTAGAAAATGTTCTAACAACTATGACATTTTCATATTTGTCTATAAGATCAAGACAGGATGAACCTTCTGGAGCGAAATCAATATAAGCCTCATCAATTACTACTATACTATCCTGATTATTTTCGATTATATTTATAATCTTATCCTTTTCAAGAAGAATACCTGTAGGAGCATTAGGATTTGCAATCACAATACCACCATTAGGAATATTATAATCCTTTTCATTTATTCTATAATCAGAATCAAGAGGAATCTGCTCATAAGGAATATTTAGAAGCTCAGCCCATACAGGATAAAATGAATACGAAATATCTGGGAACAGAACCTTCTTATCAGAATTAAAGAAAGTCATAAATATCATTCCTAGAACATCGTCGCTTCCTACTCCTGCAAATACCTGATCATATCCCACATTATGATAATCTGCGAGTCGTCTTATCAGCTTTTCAGAAGTTGCATCCGGATATTTTCTAAGACCACTATCACTCATCTCCTTCATTTTCAGACCAACAAGTGGTGAAGGTGGATAAGGGTTCTCATTAGTGTTTAATTTAATAATTCCATCTGTTTTAGGCTGTTCGCCCGGGGTATATGGAACTACTTTTCGTATATAATCTTTCCAACTACTCATAATTATCTCCATTATTTTATACTATTTACTATTTCAGAAAAATGCATTCCATTAGAGGCTTTTAGTATTATCACATCTCCTGGAGAAAGTATATTATTTAAATAATCAGCTGCAGATTTATTATCAGAGAAATTACTGATCTTAATCCTTGTGTCTTTTACTTCTTCTGATATTTTAAGAGATGATTCTCCTATACATATAAGCTCATCCAGATAACTGCTATCATTATTATATTTATCCCTGAGATACTGTCCCACCTCCTGGTGATACCTGTCACTGTCAGGTCCTAGTTCAAACATATCTCCAAGTACAGCTATTTTTCTACCGGAAGAATTTATATCTCCAAGTACATTTATAGCAGCCTTCATTGAATCAGGGCTGGCATTGTAAGTATCATCAATAATGGTATAGTCTTTTTCAGAAACTAATATCTTCTGTCTCATGCCGACAAAGCTTTCAAAATGAGAAGCAGCCTTCATAAGGTCCAGTCCCATATAATCAGCTATAGCCATGGAAACAAGAGAATTAAGGACATTATGTTTTCCTAACTGATGTAGATTCACCTGGATTCGCTGATCACCATGAACATAAGTATATGTATTATACCCATTTTCAAATCTTATATCTTCTGCTCTGTAATCAGCATCAGGAGTGGTTCCATATCTGAATATCTTACATCTCAGTTTGCTTCCATCATCAAACAAAACAGAAGTATCATTATTGGAATGTATTCCAGAAAGTAAATCGTCATCTGCATTTATAAAGAGTGCTCCATCTTCATCCATAGAAGCAGCAATACGAAGTTTCTCCTTCATTATTCCTTCGCGGGATTTCAGAAATTCTATGTGAGCCACACCTATCATGGTACAAACAGCAATATCAGGCTTAACGATATTTACCAGTTTATCCATTCCACCACTTTCACTTATTCCCATTTCCAGAACAGCACAGTCACTTGTTTCGTCAAGTATATGAGATACGGTAAGTGGTACTCCTATCTGAGAATTCATATTTCCTTTTGTATGAAATACAGAAAGCTCAGATTCAAGTGTATGAGTTATCATTTCTCTGGTAGTGGTTTTACCAACACTACCTGTAACTCCCACTATTTTTTTATCATAGCTTTTTCTTACATAGGCAGCAATACTCTGAAGTGCATCAATAGTTGAATCAACTCTGATATATGCTTTGTTCTTCGGAAGGATTTTTCCGTAAGAAAGTGCAATTATTTCTTCCTCACTCTTTTCAACCAGCATTACATCTGTTTTCTCAGCTACATCTGGAATAAATTTGTGAGCATCTACATTTTCACCGACTATTGTGATGAAAAGTGTATTACTTTTTACTTCTCTGGAATCTGTAACAACATCATAAACAGGTTCTGAAAGAAGCTCTTCTCTGAATTCATCAGAAATATCTCCCTGCAGATAACCGTTTGTTATCTTAAGGATATCTCTTATATTTACGTTACGCATTTGATTATCCTTTTATTTTTTATTTATAACCTTAAATCATTCTAGATTATATTTTGTAAACTATAGATTTAGCTATTTCTTCAGCCTTTGTATCATTGATGAGAACTCTGATTATTTCAAGAGAAAAATCAATGGCTGTTCCAAGACCACGGCTGGTGATTATTTTTCCATCTCGTACTACTGTTGCACTTTCTCCCGGCCACATAGCTCCACTGAGACTTGGCTCAAGTCCCGGATAACATGTAGCTTTTTTACCATTCAAAAGTCCCATCTCACCGAAAACTGTAGGAGCGGCACATATAGCGGCGATATATTTGTCAGCCTCGAGATAATCTAATACCATTTTCTTAACAGCTTCGCTCTGTTTCAGATAATTAGTTCCAGGCATTCCACCAGGAAGTACTACCATATCAGCTTCATCTGTTATGTCGGTAATAAGCTTATCTGCAATAACCTTTATGCCTCTGGCTCCAGTAATATTAAGTTCATCTTTAATAGATATCATTTCGATATCGATTCCACTTCTTCTTAATAGATCAACTACGGTTAGTCCCTCAATTTCTTCAAACCCATCAGCTAGTAATATATATACCTTACTCATATATTTATCTCCTTTATTAATTGATAACTTTGTTATAAAAATCTTCAAGAAAAGCTGTATCTATATCTTCAACCCTTCCCTGATCTACACAGGAAGCAAATTCCGGATTGATAGGAATTCGAACAGTGCTTTCAATTCCATATGCACTGGCAATTTCATCAACACGGCTTTTTCCAAAAATCTCATGCTTTTTATGGCAGTCAGGACACTCAAAATATGACATATTTTCTACAAGTCCAAGTACAGGAATATTCATTTTCTGAGCCATGATCACAGCCTTTGATACTATCATCTCAACCAGTTCCTGTGGCGATGTAACGATAATAATTCCATCAATAGGCATGGACTGGAACACAGTTAATGGAACATCTCCGGTTCCAGGAGGCATATCAACAAACATTACATCTATATCCCCCCATATAACATCTGTCCAGAATTGCTGTACAGCACCGCCTATAACAGGGCCTCTCCAGATTACAGGTTCAGCTTCATTATCTACTAAAAGATTTATAGACATCATTTTTATACCGGAAGCAGTTTCAACCGGGAGAATATTATATTCTGTTCCTACTGCTTTTTTATGGACACCAAATGATTTTGGAATTGATGGACCAGTAATATCCGCATCCAGAACTGCAGTATTAAGTCCTTTTTTATTACTTATTGAGGTCATAAGTGAAGTGATGAAGGATTTACCAACTCCACCTTTACCGCTCATAACTCCGATTACTTTTTTTATATCAGAATCAGCATTGCTAACTTTTTGAAATCCCTGCGGCATATTTTTATTAATTGTTTCCTCGGCAAGTTTTTCCTTTTCTTCTTCAGTCATAGAAATTCTCCTTATATCAGATTAAAATGTACGACGATTATTATAACCCTAATAAAAAATAAAAACAATTATAAAAGATGGTAATAAAAGAAAATACTTAAAGCTTTATGATTGCTTTTGAGGGTATATTGTTTTATAGTCTTTCATATATCTAAAAATATTAAAAAAGGTGGTAACAGTTTTGGAAATAGAAAGAAAATATCTGATAAAGAATATCCCATTTGATCCTGAAGAATATCCTCATTATGAAATCAGTCAAGGATATGTATCGACAAATCCAGCTGTAAGAATAAGAAAAAAGAATGATAGATACATACTTACCATAAAAACCGGTGGTCTTCTTGCCAGACAGGAATTTGAAAAAGAAATTGACGAAAAAGATTTTAATGAGCTTTCAGAAATGGTTTCAGGTAATATTATCACTAAAACCAGATATAAGATTCCTTATATGGGGCATACTATAGAGCTCGATATATTTCACGAGGATTTTGATGGGCTAATATATGCCGAAGTTGAATTTGAAAGTCTTGAAGATGCAAAATCCTTTATAGCACCTGATTATTTCTATAAAGAAGTTACAGATGATGGTTCATATCAGAATGCATCACTTAGCAGTCTTTCAAAAAAAGAAATCAGAGACTTCCTGACTAGAAATCTCTGATACTAATTTAGATTTATGAATTATCATTATCTCCACCAAAGTTATTTAAAAACTCATCCATATCCGGGAGATGTGGTTTTATAGCATTTAGTATAACCACTACTGTTATCACAATACCTATGATAGACATGAAAAGTGAAGGAATATATTCACCAATTGCTTTATTCAGATTAACTAATATTATGCTTATGGTTTCAGCATAAAAACATAAATGAAGTGAATCTTTCATACTGAGATTCAGCTTACTTATAGATGTAGTCGATCTGGTAAAGAAAGCATAAAGTAATGCTAAAAAGATATATTTAATTGCCGAAATAAATGTAAGCACAATGAAAATCAGTAAATATGAAAAATAAAATGCTACTGAAATATCAGCAAGCTTTTCATTATTTAGTCCTGATGGAATCATCATACTTATAGGATATGAATAAACTTCAGAATAATTAATATTTCCGTTATTATCCACATAAGAAACCAGTTTTACATTTCTTTTTCCAAAAGCCATGTAGATGCCAGATGATTCAAAATCGTCGGCAGAAAACTCATCTATATCTGTATTTATCACAAGATAAGCATTATTCATCCGCATTTCAAATTTTTTGTCAGCAATTAAGCTTCCATTTTTAACTGTAAATGCAGGAAACTCCTCAAGGAAGAGCTTTCTGAATCCTCCAAAGGAGTATATTCTGGATGCACTAGGAACCAGAAAAGACATAAAGCTTACAAGAACCGACATAAATATAACATAAGCTATAAATTTCTTTGAGTTCTCTACGCAAATTTCTGCGAGCTTATTTATCCTGATGATTGATGTAACAAAAATATCAAGAATACCTGCAGTATTTTTATTACGTCCGTTCTCATCTGAACCATTAGGACTGACGCTATTAAATTTATTTACATCATTTTCATTAGTAAAATAATTCATCAGTACATTTAACTCCTGAAAAACTAGATATTTTTCATAAGATTGATCATTTCTATAGCACCAAGAGCACAGTCATAACCCTTATTTCCGGCCTTTGTTCCGGCTCTTACTACTGCCTGCTCTATGGTATCTGTTGTAAGTATTCCAAACATTACAGGCATTTCAGCTTCAAGACTAACCTGAGCTATACCTTTACTTACTTCTGCACATACATAATCATAATGGCTTGTTTCGCCTCTTATAACAGTACCGAGACATATTATAGCATCATATTTACCTGTTTTTGCAACTTTTTTTGCAATAACTGGAATTTCAAATGCTCCAGGTACCCATACAGTATCTATATTTTCCTCATTAACATCATGTCTTATAAGACCATCCTCAGCACCTGAAACAAGTTTAGAAACTATAAATTCATTAAATCTGGATGCTATTATACATACCTTTGTTCCTTTTGCAGCTACTACATTTCCTTCAATTTTCATGATATACCTCCATTTAGTTTACATAAATATATTATGGTTAAACATCTTGTAAAATATGTCCCATTTTTTCTTTTTTAGTTTTTAGATAAAACATGTCATAGGCCGATGGCTCAATTTCAATAGGTACTCTTTCAACGATTTCCAGATTATAACCCTGAAGTCCATATATTTTATCCGGATTATTTGTAAGTAAGCGCATTTTTCTTACACCAAGTTCCACAAGAATCTGTGTTCCTATGGTATAATCTCTTGCGTCTGCAGGAAATCCCAGTTCAACATTTGCTTCTACAGTATCTCTTCCCTGATCCTGTAATGCATAAGCTCTTATTTTATTGATAAGACCTATGCCTCTACCTTCCTGTCTCATATATAATAGAACACCACATTTTTCTCTGGCTATCATTTTCATGGCTGAGTCAAGCTGCTGACCACAGTCACATTTAGCCGAGCCAAAGGCATCACCTGTAAGGCACTCTGAATGAACGCGGACTAAAACATCCTTATCACTGTTGATGTCTCCCATCGTTAGAGCAACATGATGTTCACCATTTAGCTTGTTGATAAAACCATGAATGATAAATTCTCCATATCTGGTAGGAAGCTTGGCGGTTGTAACCTCTTCAACAAAAACCTCATGCTCTTTTCTATAATTGATGAGCTGTTTAATGGTTGCTATTTTAAGACCATGCTCCTTGGAAAACTGAATAAGGTTATCAAGTCTTGCCATAGTTCCGTCATCATTCATTATTTCACAGCAGAGGCCTACAGGTTTTAATCCCGCCAGTCTACATAGATCAACTGTAGCTTCAGTATGGCCAGGTCTTTCAATTACACCACCTTTTTTTGCCTGAAGAGGAAACATGTGACCAGGTTTTCTGAAATCCTCAGGTTTAGTTGAGTCATCGGCAAATTTTCTTGCTGTATAACCTCTCTCCACAGCTGAAATTCCAGTTGTAGTATCAATGTGATCAATAGATACAGAAAAGGCAGTTGCATGATTATCTGTATTAACTATACACATCTGAGGAAGATTATATTTATCACTGTAGGACTCATCCATAGGCATACATATAAGACCTCTTGCATATTTTGCCATGAAGTTTACATTCTCTGTCGTAGCAAATTCTGCAGCAAAAATAATATCTCCTTCATTTTCCCTGGTTTCATCATCCATGATGATAACAGGCACACCCTTCTTCATATCTTCAAGTATTTCTTCGATTGAGTTTAACTTTACTTCCAATTTTTTGACCTCTTATAAAAAACCATTTAATGCAAGTGTTTCTTCAAATGAAGAATCATTTTTTTTCTTGTTATTATCCGGACTTTCTGATACCCGAAGTAATTTTTCTACATATTTACCTATAATATCATTTTCAAGATTAACTATGTCTCCTACTTTTTTCTCAGAAAGAATTGTTTCTTTCAAAGTATGAGGTATGATAGATACTTTAAATATCTGATCATCTATATAAGCAACCGTCAGACTTATTCCATCAATTGCTATAGATCCTTTCATAACAATATGATTTAATATATCTTTTGAAGCTTTTATACTGTACCATACAGCGTTAGCTTCAGGACTTATATCAGATATAGTTCCGGTTCCATCTATATGTCCGGAAACTATATGACCACCAAATCTTCCATCGGCTTTCATTGCCCGTTCCAGATTCACCTTACTTCCGGATTTTAAAACCCCGAGAGAAGTTCTTCTAAGAGTTTCAGCCATAATGTCAGCTTTAAATGTTTGTTTTGATATATCTGTACATGTAAGACAAACACCATTAACTGCCACACTGTCTCCAAGTTTTATATCGTCCATAATGACATCGGAACGAATTTCAATCACCGCTGATTTAGAGCCCTTAACTATGCTGGTTACTGTTCCCTTATCTTCAATAATACCTGTAAACATAGAATATCTCCATTACTCAGTTATACACTCTTCTATACTTCCAGAATCTCTTTTTAAATATCTGGCATAGATATCACCATCAATATTTTCTATTTCTTTAAGCTCATAAAAAGCCGCCATTTCTGTTTCAGTGACACCTTCTCCCGTTACAGGTGAGTATCCTCCATTACCACCAAATATTTTCGGAGCAATAAAAGATCTTATTTCGTCAACGTATCCGGCATTAATGATACTCCAGGCTAAAGTACCACCACCCTCAAGAAGAACGCTGTCTATATGCATTTTACCTAACTGATCAAAAAGCTTTGTAAGATTTATTTTTCCATCTTCATTAGCTGGAATAAGTAATGTACCAATTCCAAAATCTTTTAATTCTCTGATTTTTGCTCTGTTCTTTTTTTCATTTTCTGAAAGAGAAACAATGTAAGTTTTTATTTCCCTGGCAGTCTGAACTATTTTCGATTCAATAGGTATACGAAGATCACTGTCACATATTATCCTTATAGGATTTCTACCATTTTCCATATGACAGGTAAGAAGCGGGTCATCATTTAATACAGTACCAATGCCCACCATAATTGCCATAAATTCGTTTCTGAAGCTTTGAACTAAATCTCTACTTTTCTCGTTAGATATCCATCTGCTTTTTCCTGTAGCTGTAGCAGTTTTTCCATCCATAGTCATGGCATATTTATATATTACATAAGGTCTTTTTTTAATAATGTAATGAAAAAACACAGGATTTAGTTCATCACATTTATCTTTTAAAGAATTAGTAATTACTTCAATACCAGATTCTCTAAGTTGCCATATACCATTTCCAGAAACAAGAGGATTAGGGTCATCAGAACCTATATAAACACGTCTAATACCTGCCTCTATTATAGCTTCAGTACATGGTGGCTGTTTACCAGTATGAGAACAGGGTTCCAGGGTAACATACATATCAGCTCCAGATATATCATTACCTTTTTCTAAAGCATCTTTTATAGCTTCTCTTTCGGCATGAAGATCACCAAACTTTTTATGATATCCTTCACCCAGAATCACATCATCTTTTACAATTACTGCTCCAACCAGAGGATTAGGATTTACAGATCCTTTCCCAAGTTTTGCAAGTTCTATAGCTCTAAGCATATATTTTCTATCGTAAGCCATTAATATAAGTCTCCTTAATTATATACTTTCAAAAATATATGCCCTGAATAAATCAGGGCATAGTAAACATAGTCTTTAAACTCTCTCATCCAGACTTTACTGTCGGCTTCTGAATCTCACAGAATCAGCTATATATGAATCATACATATACAGTTCGCGGGCTATACCGCCGGTAGGGAATTGCACCCTGCCCCGAGTTATTTTTATTCTGATTTTCCGATAGACAGGAAGCCGCCTTCATTAGCACGAAGCATTGCAGCAAGACCAACATTACGTCTGCTTCCGTCTTCTGAAACATATATCTCACCAGTCTCAACAAGTGATTTGGCTATCTGAGTAACCTCATCCTTGAATGATATCATCTCTCTTCTGTCTCTTGAACTAAGTTTGAAGAGATACTGGTTCTTGGAACTGATAAGCAGAATACTAAATGAATGAACATTATCTTTCTGCTCTCTCATACCGGAACCGATCATTCTTGAGTTTGCAATAATGATATCAGCATTATCATCAGGAAGATACTCTGAAAGAATGAGTTTATATATCTTCAGATAATCCTGTTCATTATCGACCTTGATAGGAAGCTCTGCAACAGCAAATTCAACAACTGAATCTGCTATCTTGATTGTACCACCATCATCATCAATAGTAGCAACGCTGGCACGTGGAACAAGTATTCTGAAGAACTTATTCTCAATAACCTTCTGATCTTTTGTAGGTTCAATAATTACCAGATCCGGATAAGTCTTCTCCAACTTATTCATGGAGATGATAGCTGAATCATCACCGCCTTCAGCAGTTGTCATGAGAACTTTATATAACTCTACAATCTGTGGAGTCTTGTACTTAACCTTTTCTGTAATCTTATCAACCGCAGGTTCATAAGCCATAGCTGCATTCTGCATATAAAGATTGATAAGTTCTTCTTCTGATATACCCTTGCTTTCCTTATATTGAATAACCTTGAAAAGATTTTCCTTGTCAAAGTCTTCATAGTTATTATCAAAGGCTTTTTCAAAATATTTAAGAGATTTCTTCTCTCCATTAAAATCAGGCTGTGATTCCTGATATTCATATATTTTTCCTAATTCATAAGCGGCCTGAATACTACCAAGACCAAGTGCTTCAAGGAATGATTTTTCTATCTCATAATCATTAGCAATATAGAATACCTGGCTCTGCTTCATAAGTGCAACCTTAAGTGCAGTTGCTCCGGATCCGGCCTTAACAGCTCTTTCCCACTTATTTACAGCAGCCTGAAGCTGTTCACCGTGAAGCTCTTTAATATCATTAATATAAGCTTCTGCTTCAGTTATACCATTATCTGCAGCCTGCTTGAAGTATTTAAGAGCCTTTTCACCATCTCTACCAGTAGAAAGAAGACCATAATAGTAGAATCTTCCAAGGTAGAAAGGAACTCTTTTATGACCTAATCTGTCAGCATCCTCATACCATTTAAGAGCTTTTGAATAATCCTTTCTCTCCTGGTCAAATATATTACCAATAAGGAATGCAAGATCAGGATCCTTAGTAGCTTCAAAGAGCTGTTTAGCATAACTGATAGTCTTTTCAATATCTCGGTAAGGTGAATCCTTATCGTAGTAAAGATCAATCAGCAGATAACTTGCCTTGATGGAACCAAGCTTAAGCGCCTGTTTTGCATTTGACATGGCTCCTTCATAGTCTTCAAGATAATAACAATATACAGCTTCACTGTAGTACTGATTATCTTTTCTATTAAGACTCTGCTCACTTACACGTGTAGGATTAACAAACGCAAATGAGTTAGCAGTTTCGAAAATAATTTCTTCATACTGCTCAATAATTTCCATGGTTGCACATACAAATCTCATACATGCAAGACGACGTCCCTGATAGAAAGCAAATGTAACGATACCTTTATTCATTTCCTTATGATAGAAGGTTGTACA
>CACZOE010000093.1 GCA_902782695.1 uncultured Lachnospiraceae bacterium
TAAGGCTAAGGATCTTGCTGAGAGATTCATCAAGAACTTCAAGAAGTATGAGACAAATGATGCTGGTAAGGCACTTGTTGCAGCAGGTCCTCAGCTGTAAATAATATATTGTCAAAGACTTAGTTTTGACATAGTTAAGAAAAATAAAACCTCAGGCTTTTCGGCCTGAGGTTTTTTGCAGTGTGCCAGGCGGCGCACGTTAGAATTATTATTTCTGTTTTTTATTCTTATTTGTATTCTTTTGATCGCTGGAAGAAGTAGCGTCAGCTGAAGGAGCGGTATTCTGAGGCTGCTCCGAAGCCTTACCTGGGGCATTTGTCTTAGCCTGATTTCCGGCTGCATTTGGAGCGGCACCTGGGTTTACATTTGCCGGATTTGGTACTCCTGCCTGATTTACAGCCTGACCCTGATATGGAGGATTTCCTGGATAAGGAGCTCCCTGAGGTGCCATCATCTGAGCCATTTTTGCAGCTTTTTTAGCCTCGCTTTTACGCTTTATTCTTTTGATGATCTTCTTTATGATGAAGATTATCAGACATATGATTCCGACGAAGAGGAGAAGTCCCCAGATATTTGCAACCAGCCAGATAAGGAAATTCTGCATTCCGTAGCCGAAATCATACCAACCCTGCTTTACTTCCTTCATGAATCTGTCACCGAAGGTATCGTCTGAATATTCTATAACTTCTCTTACTTCCTGGATGTCGATATCTATGTAGCTGTAGGCTACATCATTATCTATGGAATTCAGTCTGCTCTTTAGCTGATTGATATCAGTATTTACAGTAGCTATTTTATCGCTGATCAGAATTACATTGTCCATGTCTTCGAGCTTTTTTGCTTCCTTCAGCATTTCCATGTAATCATCTCGCTGAGCTTCTAAAACATCCAGTTCGATACTGAGATCTGAGTATTCCTGTGATACATTTGTGACATTCTGTGATTTATTTCTGAGTGTTCCCAGTGCTCCCGCATCATTTACAAATGCCTTGTATTTATCGGAAGGAACTCTTACCGTCGCAACATACTGCCCCAGACCGGTACTGTTTGCTCCATCATAGGCATAGGTACTGTTTCTGGTGGAGGTATTCTCACTTTCTACGAATCCATCATATTTATCAACAAGTTCCTGGAAGGCGGCTACATCCTCTTTAAAACTCTTAGTTTCAAGAGAAATGTTACACCTGTATATAAGCTTCTCAGTGTCGAGCTTGTTGTCCTTTGCTTCTTTCTGGGACGTATCGGAAACGGAGGATGACTCCTCTACAGCTTCCTCATAGGCTACATCATCATAGCTTTCGTCGGCAACAGCACCTTCATAATCATAGGTATCTCTAAGACCCACGCCTGCACTTTTAGCAGAATTTGAAGAAACTGAATCTGAGTAGGTCATGCTGTTAGTTGATTCAGTACGTGAGCTTCCACAGGCTGTCAGAGACAGAGCCATTGCTGTAATTAATAAAACTGATTTTATCTTTCTCATATGAATCCCCCTTCATATTGTTATTTATACTGTTAGTGTCAAAAAAACCTTCATCTGTTGCATTTAATAAATTATAACATTAAAAAGATTTATCACAAGTAAAATTGGGATTACATTATTTTAAATATGTGTTAAACTATAGGGTGCTACGTTTTAGGAGCGTGGCAGAAATATAGAGATTATTAGTTACAGGAGATAATTTCTCATGGTAAGAAATATAGTTGCAGTAGTATTTACTATAGTTTTTCTGGTCGAGCTGTATTTTTGTTCGGCGGGAAGCAATCACAGAAGAAGAAAAAGACTGAAGGGCTGGAACCAGACGACAGGAAAAATCATAGGAGTAGAGAAGGTTCAGGACGAAATAAGCCGGAAGAACTATGTGGAGGTGACGGTTGAATCTGCAGATGGTCATACGGTTTACAGCAAGCATAGTCCAATGTTCTGTATCTATGAGAAGGGCGAAGAGGTTGAACTTATAGAAAAGGACGGCGTACATAGATTTATAGGAAATGACAGAGTAGCCAGACAGGGCAGAAAGGAACTCCTGATCGGTACTATCCCAATGCTTGTACTTATCATGATTTCAGCGCTCATAAGTTATCTGGCATATCTGTGGAGTTAAATATGATAAAAAAGAAGGCTTACGCAAAGGTAAATCTGACACTGGACATTACCGGAAGACGCGAGGATGGTTATCATCTGGTAAGAATGGTAATGCAGTCGGTTGATGTGGCAGATATACTTACATTTAAAAAAATAGAGATAGATAATCATTCAGACAGCTCTGATGATCGGATTAGTATCCGGCTTTTTGACAAGAGAAATACAGACTCGGATGAACTCGGAACTCTTCCAAATGGTCCGGACAATCTCATCTACAGAGTTGCTTCTCTTTTAATGGAGAAGTATGTCTGGCCTGGGCATCCAGAGTCCGGTGTAGAGATCACCCTAGAGAAAAATATACCAATAGCCGCAGGTCTTGCAGGTGGAAGCAGTGATGCTGCAGCTACATTTAAAGGTATAAATGAACTTTTTGAGCTGGGACTGATGGATGGTGACCTGATGGAAATGGGAGTAAAGCTTGGAGCGGATATACCGTATTGTATAATGGGCGGAACTGCTCTTTCGGAGGGTATAGGAGAGAAGCTGACCAGGCTGCCTTCACTTCCGGACTGCACCATACTGCTTGCAAAGCCTAACATTTCCGTATCAACGGGAGAAGCCTATGGCGGATATGATCGTCTGGTTTCAGAGAAAAAACAGGTGGAACTGTCATCTGGCAGAAGCATTATCGGGGAGCTGATATCAGGCTCCGGAGCTTCCTATAAAAAGACCTATCGAATATATGGAGATAGAAAACTTGAGATTCCTGATGTGGATGGCCAGGTGGATGCAATATATGCAGGAAGTCTTCGAGGCGTAACTGAGAGAATGGCAAATGTGCTGGAATATGTTACTGCAGAGAAGCATCCTGAGATAAAGATGCTGGAAGAGAAGATGATGGAGCTGGGGGCTATGAAAGCCATGATGAGCGGAAGCGGCCCTACTGTATATGGTATTTTTGAAGACAGGGAAACTGCTGAGCGGGCTGCATCTGAGATAGAAAAGCTGGATATAGTTGAACAGCTGTTCGTTACACAGGGTAAATAAATGCGAAACAAGAAGATACTTATAATGATACTGGCGGCGGCAGTGGTAATCCTGCTTGCTTCACGTCAGAAAACTGCAAAAAAAGAAATAACAGATACTCCGGTTGCAAGCATAACCGATGCGGTTATGGAGGAGGAAGTATCTACGGCTACTGATGCGGATGCCAGTCCGGGAGAAGCGGATATTGCACCAGATAAAGAAAGTAAGGGAATCGTTAGTGCAGAAACCGTAAAAAAGGCTTATGTATGGCTGTCAGAAATAAAGGGACTAGATGCATTTGAAGTAAAGTACTCAGAAGTGGCGGCTTTCTTTGGCACTGGTGGTGCATTTGATAAAGAAGAATTTGATGAATCCATTGGTGCAAATTATATGTACTACAAATGGGTATCCGAGGAAGATGAAACGGTCTTCTTATATGTTACATTTAAGCAGGGAGAAGATGAAGTATATCGGGTAAGTGGATATAATACCAGTGGTTTTACAGCTGACGATGCGGTAAACGAGTATCTGGATGAACTTAGGGAAGGTGAATAGTAATGGCAAGGGGAATATTTATTACAATGGAAGGACCGGATGGTTCCGGAAAATCTACTCAGATTGAGCTTCTGAAGAAATTTCTGGAGGAGGAAGGGTATGATACCCTTATAACCAGGGAACCGGGAGGAACTGAGATAAGTGAGGCTATCCGTAAGATTATTCTGAATAAGGATTATGTGGCGATGTCTCCTGTTACGGAGATGCTCCTTTATGCTTCCGCAAGAGCACAGCTGATAGCAGAGCTGGTGGGACCAACCCTTGAAGAAGGTAAGGCTGTTATAAGCGACAGATTCGTGGATTCGTCTCTTGTATACCAGGGCATTGCCCGGGGTATCGGAATAGAAAAAGTGTATGAGGTGAACAGACTGGCTATAGGTGAGTATATGCCGGATGTTACATTTCTTCTTGATCTTCCGGCTGAAGTGGGAATCAGCCGCAAAAAGGATCAGAAGGAACTGGACAGAATGGAACTGGAGAGTCTGGAATTCCATAAAAATGTAGCAGAAGGCTACAGA
>CACZOE010000094.1 GCA_902782695.1 uncultured Lachnospiraceae bacterium
GAACTGAGAAAGGAAAATCTGCTGAAGCAGAAGGAGGCAGGTATTACATTTATCTCCTCAAACGATTTCTCTTTATATGATAATGTGCTTGATACAGCAGTTCTTCTGAATGTTATTCCAGCCAGATATAAAGAACTGGGACTTGGAGAAACTGAAACATTCTTTGCTATGGCTCGTGGTTATCAGGCTGAAAAGGGTAATGTTAAAGCTCTTGCAATGAAGAAGTGGTTCAACACAAATTATCATTATATAGTTCCTGAGTTTGAAGATGATACAGAGATAAATCTTAATGCTGCAAAGCCTGTAAATGAGTTTAAAGAGGCAAAGGAGCTTGGGGTTGATACAAAGGTACAGCTGATAGGCCCATTTACATTTCTGAAACTGGCAAAGTATACCGGTCAGAAGAAGCTGGGTGATTTTAAGGATGAAGTGTCAGGTGCATATACAGCCCTCCTGGAGCAGCTCGGTGCTGAAGGCGCTGACTGGGCACAGCTGGATGAACCATATCTGGTAAGAGACCTGACAGAAGAGGACAAGAATCTCTTCGTGGATATCTACAAGACTGTACTTGGAGGAAAGGGCAGCGTAAAGGTACTCCTTCAGACATACTTCGGAGATATCCGTGATATCTATGAAACAGTTACAGCTCTTGATTTTGATGGTATCGGACTTGATTTTGTAGAGGGAAGAAAGACAAAGGAGCTGGTAAAGCAGTATGGTTTCCCGAAGGATAAGCTCCTTTTTGCCGGACTTGTAAATGGCAAGAATATATGGAGAAATAATTATGCCAAAACATTAAACGAGCTGAGTGAGATCAAGGCTGTTGCTGGTGATGGTGTAGTACTTGGAACATCCTGTTCACTCCTTCATGTTCCATATACTCTGGACAGTGAGACAAAACTTACTGAAGAGTATAAAAAACACTTTGCCTTTGCTGAGGAGAAGCTGGGAGAACTGACAAGTCTTGAAAAGCTCGCTGATTATGGCGAGGCTTCAAATGTTGCTGCAGTTGATACATTTAAGGAAAATCAGAAGCTCTTCTTCGGACGTGTTGACAGTAAGGATGAAGAGGTTACTGCCCGAGTTGCCGGAATTAAAGATGAGGATTATACAAGACTTCCGGAATTTCATGATAGAGAGAAGATACAGAAGGCTAAGCTGCAGCTTCCTCTGTTCCCGACTACAACTATTGGCTCCTTCCCACAGACTCAGGATGTCAGAAAGAACAGACAGGAGTATAGAAAAGGAGTTATCACTAAGGAGCAGTACGAGGAATTCAATAAGAAGAAGATTGCAGAGTGTATAGCTTTCCAGGAAGAGATAGGCCTCGATGTTATAGTTCACGGTGAGTATGAACGAAACGATATGGTTGAGTATTTCGGAGAGCATCTGTCAGGTTATGTATTTACAGAAAAAGCATGGGTACAGTCCTATGGAACCAGATGCGTTAAGCCACCTATTATCTGGGGTGATGTATCCCGTAAAGAAGCAATCACAGTTCCATGGTCTAAGTATGCTAAGAGCTGTACTTCTAAACCTGTAAAGGGAATGCTTACTGGTCCTGTTACTATACTTAACTGGTCTTTCCCAAGAGAAGATATATCCATAAAGGAAAGTACGCTTCAGATAGCTCTTGCTATCCGTGACGAGGTACTGGATCTGGAAGCTAATGGAATCGATATCATTCAGATAGATGAGGCAGCTCTTCGTGAAAAGCTTCCACTTAGAAAGTCTGACTGGTACTCAGAGTATCTGGACTGGGCTATTCCTGCTTTCAGACTGGTACATAGTGGTGTGAAGCCGGAGACACAGATACATACACATATGTGCTACAGCGAATTTACAGATATAATCCCAGCTATTGATGCTATGGATGCGGATGTTATAACCTTTGAGGCATCACGTTCAGACCTCCAGATTCTGGATTCTCTGAAGGAGAATAATTTCAAGACAGAGGTTGGCCCGGGAGTATATGACATTCACAGTCCGCGTGTTCCATCAGTGGAAGAAATAGTTGGCGCATTAACAAAAATGCGTGACAGAATAGAGGATACAAAGCTTTGGGTTAACCCTGACTGTGGCCTAAAGACCAGAGGAGAGACAGAGACTAAAGCAAGTCTTATCAATCTGGTAGCGGCTGCAAAGCAGTTAAGAGGATAGAGAAATCACAGATTCCTGAGAATCCCGGGTTTCAGGGCGGAAATCTTCGGATTGAAATGAGGTAATGTAATGAAAATTTCTGAGATATATAAGAAAAAAAGAAGTCTGTCATTCGAGATATATCCGCCAAAGAAGGACGCGGAGCTGGAAAATATAGATGAGACACTGGACGTACTCTGCGAGTTAAATCCTGATTTTATCAGCGTGACCTTTGGAGCCGGTGGTTCTTCAAACAACAACAGAACTATTGAGCTCGCAAAGAAGATCAAATATCAGTACGGGGTAGAGCCGGTGGTACATCTCACGTGTCTCCATTATGATAAGCAGGAGATAGATGAGTTTGCTCATATCCTTCAGTCTGAAGGTATTGAAAATATTCTGGCATTAAGGGGAGACAGAAATGCCCGAATAGAAGAGAAGAATGTCTTTAAACATTCTTCAGATCTTATAACCTATATGAAGCAAAATCATGATTTTTGCTTCCTTGGAGCCTGCTATCCGGAGATTCATCCCGAGTCGGAAAACAGAGTAAGTGATATAAAGGATCTGAAGACCAAGGTTGACGCAGGAGCGGAGGTTCTCATATCACAGCTGTTTTTTGATAATGATTCATTTTTCAGCTTTAAAGAGAACTGCAGTCTGGCTGATATAAATGTTCCGATAATCCCGGGAGTTATGCCGGTGATAAATGCGGCTCAGATTAAAAGAATGATAAGCATATGTAATGCTGCTTTTCCTGAGAGATTTCAGAAGATAATTGACAGGTATGAGAATAATCGTGAAGCTCTCTTTGATGCGGGAATGTCTTATGCTCTCAGTCAGATAATAGACCTTCTGGTAAGCGATATTCAGGGAATTCATCTCTATACCATGAACAATCCTGTAGTGGCCAGAAGAATCTGTGAAGGTATAAAAAATATTGTCTAAAAAATACCATAATAATGATTAATGTAGAATCGGATGTATAATTCGATTCTATTTGTTTATAGATGTATTGGTATGTTATAATCATTAAGTGTAACGGTAATAATCTGAGATATACGCTTTTGACCTTTGTTGGAGAAACGGCATATGAACTCATTTCAAAAAATAATGCATTTCTTAATACATAACAGCATTCTGTTTACTGTCATTATCATGTGTCTGGTACATGTAACTTTGCTGGTTGTTTTTGTTCTCACCGGCGTACAGCCTCTGGTACAGTTTAATGTCATGAGTCTGGTGGTTTATGTGTTCAGTATCCTCCTATGTAAATATGGCAAGATTTTGCCGGTCTATGTAAGTGTTATATTGGAGGTTACAGTTTATACTATCTATTCTACCCATTTCATTGGACTGAGATGTGGTACCTATTGTTTCCTGTTTGCCATTGTTCCAATAATCATATTCTTTGGATGCTTTATTTTTAAAGGGGCAAAAAGGTGGATCATAGTATTCCTGCTTGCATTTAATTTTCTAGTGTTTATCCTGCTTTATGTGGGGTATGTCGAAATCGAGCCTGTATATGCGCTGGCTCCTCCAATTAGGCTTTTTCTTGTGATATTTTCATCTTTTATAATGGCGTTTTCTACGGCCTTTTATAATACAATCTATATCTACTCCAGCGAACTTGATGTTAAAAATCTGGAGCTTAGGAATCAGAAATTATCAGCAGATGCTAAAGAAGATGTCCTGACTACTCTTCTAAACAGACGTGGTTTCTTACCTCTGATTGAACCGCTTATGGCTTCCGGTGAGTCTGAGCAGTTCTGTATTGCATTTTGTGATATAGATGATTTTAAAAGGGTAAATGATTCATATGGTCATGAAGCAGGTGATGAGGTGCTGAGGCACATTACCAGACTTATGAGAAAAGAAATGCAGGGCTTCGACATATGTAGATGGGGTGGGGAAGAGATAGTTATTCTCATGAAGAACTGCAATATGGAAATAGCCAGAGAGAAGCTTGAGACATTGAGAAAGAGTATAGAAACCATCCCGACTGTTTTTTATAACAAACAGATATTTGTTACGATTACCATCGGCCTGGAAAGGTATATGGATATATATAATACCCCTGAGGAGCTAATCAAGGTTGCAGACTCGAGAATGTATTATGGAAAGCAGCATGGAAAAAATATTTTGATTTTTGAAGATAAAGATGAGACAGGAGAAGAATAATGATAAAGAGAATAACGGTTTGTGTGATATTTTCGGTTATGATGGCAGCCGCACTAAATGGATGTGGAAAAACTGAAGAAAGTACGGAGCCTGTAGAAGTGACGGAAGCTGTTTCGGAAGAAACAACGGAACTTTCAGAAGCTACTACTGAGGCGGAGACAGAAGATGAAACAGAGACCGAGGCGGCTACTGAGGCAGAAACCGAGGTTGTTACGGAGGCCGAAACTGAAGCATCCACCGAGACGGTTACAGAATCAGAAGCCCAGGCGGAAGATACTGTAAAGGGTGACCAAAGTTCTGATATTGGTAAGCAGGTTGAATATGGAAACACCATTAAAGTTCATTTTGTAAGGCAGGCGAGAGGAGCTGTTTCCGAATCACAGGGTAAAGACAGTAACGAGTTTGTTATACTTGAGGAGGGAGATAAAGAGTTTACAGTTTCAAAAGAAACAACAGATGTTTTTAGTCCCTATGATTATGAAGTAGAAGAAGAACAGATAATGGAAAATGTTAATAAGGCGATAGGGTTGAAAAAAGGAGATTCATTTACCATAGGCAGTGAGTTTGGCGATGGCTGGTATGAAACAATATATGAAATCCTGGATATATATTAAAAGCATTAACCACCTGACAATGATATGAGTC
>CACZOE010000095.1 GCA_902782695.1 uncultured Lachnospiraceae bacterium
GTAAATTTGATTTAATATGTAAAGCAAAGAAACCTGAATTGGCAAAAAAATATATACTTTGGTCGGGAGATCAAATAGTCTTAGCAAATAAAAATGGGGAATTTCGTGATCTTGATCCGTCTGCATTGTTATATGAAAATAAAACAGTTTCAGTTGAAGTGATTGGAGAAAAGGGAAAGGCCACCACAACACTTCTTCTTGAAGTTAAGAGCAAGAATATAATCATGGATAGTAGTATTGGGCTTGGTGGTGAGCCTATTTCGCTTGTGATTCCTGATGATGTTCCTTTGGTTGGTGGTCATAACTTTAAGTGTAAGTTGCCTGACTTGCCGGTAAACTTTGTGATAGAAGATGGTCTTATTAAGTTGGGGTATAATATAAAAAAATCAGAATTATTCTCATATAATTCTAATAAAGGAGTTACCACGTCCAATAAAGAAAAGACAATAGCCCAAAGAATTTCTGATTGGAAGAAGGATGCAAAAAAATCCATGAAATATGGTAAGGGTGCGGCTGAGAATCTCTTTTCTAATAATGATTTAAAAAAATATTTGGCTAAACCAGGTCTGAAAGCGGATTTACCATTATTAACTTCATCATGTGATTTTACAGCGTTTGGTTATGCAGAAGGTACATGGTCGGATAGTATTAAGAATATTGAGACAATAAGTGGTGAATTGGTGCTTGCTGTATCATATAAAGTGGGTGTTGAGTATGAGTTTGCATTTATAAGTGTTCCTTGTGTATTTCATATTGATTTTTCAGTAAAAGGAGAAGCTGATGGTAAAATATCATACAGTTTTACAGACAGAAAATACTCTGGCTCCCTAGTTCTTAGCGATACAGTAACTATTGAACCATATTTGGGAGTTGGCGTTGGAACGTGGGTGTCTGTTGGAGGATATGGAACGATTCAAGGAAAAATAAAGGTTAATGTTATAAGTGGTTCCTATGAAAAAATCGAAGGTCCTGGTCTGGACAGTGTGAGTCTATACGGGGAAGCTGGATTTAAGGCATATTTTGCAAAAAAAGAAATTGGAAAACTTGAAATGATATCAACCAAGGGGTTAAAAAAGACTGGGTTAAAGGACTATGTAAATGACGAAAACCAATTACTTCTTTATTCAAGAAAGGAAAACTCTCTTTTAAACAAGAACCCTAAAAAGAATACGGATGACAATTCAACTAGTATCAATGAATCAAGTAAAGCGGCTATCGGTTCAGATGTATTTGATACAGAGAACCTGGATGATTTGTTTGTATGGAATGAAAAAGAAGTTGATTCAAAAATGTCACCGCAAGAAACAAGTGATGGTTCTACTATTCTAATAGATAATATCTATGGAGCAGCTTCTCCACAGGCTTTTCGTGTAGGAAATAAAACTGTAATTGCGTATATAGATAACGTATCAGAAAGAGCGACTGCAAATCAGACAGCAGCTAAATACATTGTTTATGATATTGCTTCAGGAACTTATTCGGATCCTAAAATTATATTTGACGATAATACAGCAGATTTTAATATCAAGATGGAAGAAAGAGGCGGAATACTATATGCTTATTATCTTGATTCTTCAACTCAGTATGGTGATGAAGATGATCCAGATATTAAA
This sequence comes from uncultured Lachnospiraceae bacterium, assembly GCA_902782695.1. GTDB lineage: Bacteria > Bacillota > Clostridia > Lachnospirales > Lachnospiraceae > Eubacterium_Q. The sequence goes on from CACZOE010000095.1 coordinate 1,614, forward strand.
GAATATGCTAGTTCATTTGGTGTAAGAGTAGCTAAGTATAATACCGAAACTAATGAATTTGAAAATGTAGGATATCTCCGCAAAAATAATTACTGTTATGCGCCTTCATTAGTTATAAAAGATGATGGTTTCTTAATAGCATGGGCTGAAAATGAGAGCGATAATATATTTGGATTAACTGAGAATAATAGCATATACTATGCTGAATATGATTGTATAAGTGGAGTGCTATCTGCTCCTGAAACATTGGTTGATAACCTTAAATGTGTTTCATCATTGGCGGTCGGAATATATGATGAAGAGTACAGAATTATGTATTGCGTAGATGAGGATAATGATTTAACTACAAATGAGGAACAGTTATATGTATCTGATATTTCAGGAGAAGCAAAATGTATAACTACTGGTGAGATTTCAGGATTGGCATATGGAGAATTTCCTGGAAAAGATGGATGGCAATTTGCATGTATTGATGATGGGATTCTTTCATTTATTAATATATCAGATGGAACTATAGATCCATTATCAGAAGATGCATATATTGGAAATGGGGTTCCTTATAGTACATTTAATCACAAAATATACTATTTAAAAACTGAAACAAGCGATGAAAAAACTACAAGAAATGTTGCGAAGATGACATATTCATTTGGAAAAATTCTGACTACAGATATAACAAATGAAGATTCATATGTTGATTCTTTAGCGACTGATGGATTCAGGCTTTATTACCAGACCACAGATGCTGATATTGAAGACGAAGATGACATATCTACAAGTTCAAAACTTAAAGTCCTTGATATATTTGAAAAACATGATCTTAAAATTAATTATATTGATTATAATGAAGAAAATGTTATTCCTGGGAAGAATCTTCCGGTAAAACTTAATATCAAAAATGAAGGGGCACAAGTTAGTAAAAATGTAAAGATGGAGGTAATCAATACTGCAGGCGAAGTGGTATATGAGAAGGTTATTCTAGAGGATATAAGCTCAGGTGAGGTTATGGATGTTGATGTAGAAATACCAATGCCTGTTCAGCTTGAGGGTGAGAGCTATACAATTATTGTGACCGAGGAAGGTTATGATAATGCTTCTGAAGATAATAAATCAGAGCTAAATCTTTCTATTACTGACATATCTGTTGAAGCTAGCTACTACATGAATAAAAATGATAGGAGTATAAAACTGAATGTTCAGAATCTGAGTGGTGTTGGAACAAATTCAACTATTACAGTGAAAGATTCTAAGGGAAATAGTATTTATGAAAAAACCAGTTATCTGGCAGGAAATAAAAAGAGTGTAATCATTGTACCACTTTCAGAGGATATGATACCTACGGATGGTTCAGATACTGTATATACTGTAATAGTGGCTGCAGATAAAGAAGAGTATTATGATTGCAACAATGATTCGCAGGTGAGAATATGGAATATCGACCCTGTAAGTTATACTTTTGAGCATTTTGATAAGCCATCTGATAATGACAATATTGATAATGATGATAATGACGACAACAATAATAACGATAATGATAAAAATGATCATGATTATTACGATGATGACTATTATGATGGAAACAAGGATGACCAAAAGCAGACAAATCCAAGTGGGTATGTTCCTTCGGTAAATCCACCAGTAGTAGGAAGTGTTCCATCTCAGACTCCGATGCTCCCTGTTGGAACTACAATCTTTGATACTAATAACACAGCTTGATATGTGGTGACTAATCCTGATATTAATGGAAATGGTACTGTAGCATTTGTTGCTCCACTTTCTAAGAAAAGAAAATCATTTACTGTGCCTGATACCATTACAGTCGGTGGAGTTGTGTATAAGGTAGCTGAGATAAAAGCAAATGCATTTAAAAACAATAAGAAGCTTAAAAAGGTTGTTATTGGAAAGAATATCGAAAAAATCGGGGCAAAGGCATTTTATGGTTGTAAGAAACTGGCGAATATAACTATCAAAACAACAAAATTAAAATCAAAAACTGTAGGAAAGAAAGCATTTGGCAAGATATATAAGAAGCCGGTTGTAAAAATGCCTAAATCTAAGAAGAAAGCATATAAGAAATGGATCTATAAGAAAGGGCTTACAAAGAAGGCAAAAGTAAAATAAGCATTGAGCCTTAAAGTTGGTTGTTTTCTTCCAGGGTATAATTATGAAAAAGAAGATTTTATTAGCAATTGAATCCCTGATAGTAATACTTGTGATCATCGGGACTGTTATCATGTTTATGGGAGCGGCAGATGAAACCGGACTTACGGCATCGGGGATATATAATCTCAAATACTTTACAGTACTATCCAACGAGTTCTGTGGCATAGTCATGCTGATAGACATTATCAGGACAGTTCTTGGTAAAAGTATGGTTTCAAAGAATCTGAAATATATAGCGGTTACTTCGGTTGGACTTACATTTTCTATAATTGCATTTTTCCTGCAGCCGATGTATAAAGAACTGAATATGTATAAGGGCGGCAATCTGTTTTTTCATCTCATAGTTCCTGTCATAGCTGTGGCTGAGTTTGTAGTCTTGGAGAAGGAAAAAAGAGATGAATCGATTCTGTTTAGATATACATTTATTGCTGCCATTCCGTCAGTTATATATGGGTTCGGATATCTCATAAATATTCTGATAAATGGAATCGGAGAGTGGCCGGATACAAATGACTGGTATGGATTCCTGAACTGGGGATTTCCTGTAGGTATTGGAATCTTTGCAGGAGTTGTTCTGATTAACTGGCTCGTTGCTCTTGTACTCAGATTTTTGTTTCATATAATTAATATGATACGCTGAAACATGAGGAAATAATATTTTGCGTATGTCATATAATATAGAAGGAGGATAAAATGGTAAAACACATTATACTTTGGCAGTTGAAGGATGAACTGTCAGCAGATGAAAAATTAAAGGTAAAAGCAGAAATAAAGGCAGGGCTCGAAGGTCTCGCTGGTCAGATTCCTGGACTTATAGATATAAGGGTTCAGACAGAGTGTCTTGAGTCATCTAATGCAGATGTGATGCTTGATTCATCATTTGAGGACGAAGCATCTCTTAAGGGTTATGCCGTACATCCTGCACACGTAGCAGTAGCTGACGGTGTTGTAAGACCAAATGCAAAAACTAGAGTCTGCATGGATTATACGGAGTGATGTGGATATGGAGTTATATAGCGGAAGACCAGATAGTACAGAAGGAAGACTCCCAAGAGAAATCAGAACCTATGATTTTCTGGATGAACTGGGAATAGAGTATCAGAGAACGGATCATGAAAGAGCTGACAATATGGAAGCCTGTAATGAGATAGATGCAGTTCTTGGTGTTATTATTTGCAAGAATCTATTTCTATGTAACAGACAGAAGACAAATTTTTATTTGCTCATGATGCCGGGAGATAAAAAGTTTAAAACAAAAGAACTGTCGAGTCAGATCAATTCTGCAAGACTCTCATTTGCTTCTCCTGAGGATATGCTTAAGTATCTGGATATAGAACCCGGAGCTGTAA
>CACZOE010000096.1 GCA_902782695.1 uncultured Lachnospiraceae bacterium
ATCACTGACATAATTTCTGGAAACGATTATCCATTCTCCGTTCCGAAGCAATAATTTGAGTCGTCTCGCATCCTCAGGAGCCACACTCTTTACTGCTTTCAGATTTACTATGACGGATTTTGATACTCTGACAAAATGCATCCCGATCAGATCATCCTCCAGATCATAAAGGGTATATCTGACCCTGTAATAATCAGATGTTGTGTACGCAAAGACGTATCTGTCTACAGCTTCGAAGTAAAGGACCTTGGAAATCTGTACCGGTATCCTGTCTCCATTCTCCTTTTCACCCATCAGAGTATTTTCGATGCTTTTTACAGATTCAATGATGCTTTCAACTTCTTTGTCCCGCTCCCTGCATCTGATCTCGACCTCAGTCTCCGAAATATTCAGTTTGTCTTTTACAAAGATTTTCAAAACTGACGCTCCTCACATTTTCTTTATACTTCATGGTAACTACCCATTTCAACAAAATGAGAATAAGTGGTACATATTCATGGATAACATGCCAAATTGTCGGTTCATGTCTCAACCGCTATCAGCGGTATGGTGTACTCTTCCGGGGTAAGTCCAGCGTGCCCGCCAGGCATTTTCTGTGCCTCATAATGAGATACAAAAATCGATACATCAGAAATTGAAAAGGCCACATAGTCACCTATCATATCTTCAAGCCCCTCTCTATTATCACCTATACCGAATACCTTCTTCTCTAACACTTCTTCCCTGGTCATAAGCAGGAAGTCATCCTCTCCGAAATTCCTTTTGAAGATTTCCGGAAATGTATCCTTATATTCATCCTTTACAAACAGGTTAATGGTACGTGGCTCGATAGACGGCAGACGGAGAAGACACTCCATTACCTCAGGATAATCAAGTATGCAGATATTCCTGCTGTCCATGTGACCATGATCTGCAGTGATAAGAAGTAAAGTATCTTCGAGTTTTGCTGCTAAGCTTTCTACTCTTTCCTCCAGATCTGTAATTACGGCATGAGTTGACATGCTCGTAGTTCCGGTCTTATGCATGGTATTATCCGGCTCATTCCAATACGCATAGATAAATTTGTCTCCAGGCTCCTTACACAGGCTTTCGATTCTTTCAAAAATCTCAGTTGGATTCTGTGGAAACGGCGGCATGAAAGGCATAGAAAAGAACGCCTTTCCACCTGCATTATTAATCTTATCAACTATATTTTCATAATGCAGAAGAGTAAATCCTACGCTGTAATCTGCAGCCTGAACTAATTCTTCATAGGAATCTATATCCCATATCTTGCTGCCGTCCTTTTCAGTCTTAATAGGTGCAGCATCCTTTTTTTCATGTGCCTGCTCTGTGTTTGTAAATAGAGTTACATTTTTATCCAGTTTGGGAATGTACATATCCCAGCCCAGCCAGCCATGTTCATTTGGATAAAGACCACTAAGTAAAGATGTGGTCGCCGCAACAGTAGTTGGCGGATAAACCGAATGATACTCACCTGCAAGATGGGATCTGAAGAAGCCATCTTCTGCCAGATGTTTTTCCAGGATAGACACTCCCATTGCATCAAGCAGCAGCACGACTACATTTTTATATGATTTGCCAAGGTATCTGTCTGCCAGTGGTAATGTATCCGCAGTAGTCGGTACTCCATATTTCTTTAAAACAGAATTGGCCAGGTTAACCAGACAGTGTTTGTAATCTGGCAGAGCCGGTATTATCTGGTCAACTTTCCTTTCCTTCTGATGATTTATATTTACCATATTTCCCCCTTAATCCTCTATTATCACTCAAAGACTGCTACGAGCGCATTTTGACTTTTGACACCATATTACATCTATTCATTAGGAAATGTGCTACTCCGTCTTCTTCATTAGAAGCGATTATTCCTGTGGCATATTTCTTTAATTCCGGTAGAGCATTTTCCACTGCATAGGCTTCATCTGCTATTTGAAACATTGGGATATCATTTACAGAATCCCCAAACACAACTATCCCCTCCATCCCTAGCTTTTCCTTCAGCTTTACAATCGCCTTTGCCTTGGTACTGTTCTCCGGACATAGCTCAAGCCAGTACTCGTCATCATAGGCATCCTTCTGGAGAACTGCTTCCCAGCCTGTCTTTTCTTTAACTCTTTCATAGATTGGATCCAGTTTCTCCTTATCATCAATCATAGTGATGTAGCCCACATCACCACCGAACAAAGCATCTATACTGTTAACTTTGCGTATACTTTTTTCACCTTTTCTTTCATCCAGGTACTTCTTTATACCCACACTATGTTCACCATCAAAGAACACCTTTTCCATCTCATTATCGTGCCAGATACTTGTGAAGCCACAAGCTGGAATCTCTGGAAGGATCGCCTTTAATTCATCCACCTGTTCATCGGTGAACAAAGCTTTCTCTATTATATCCAGCGTTTGAGGATCTGCCAGTGCCGTTCCGTTTCTTATGATAAGGGGAACTTTAATATCAAAAGGTTCAACTATATGTCTGACACTCATGGCTGATCTTGCGGTAGCAACAGTAAACTGGAGACCTTGGTGAATCAGTTCATTTATTATACTTACGGATTCCGCAGATATGCTCTTGTCACCCCTCATAAGAGTACCATCCAGATCAG
>CACZOE010000097.1 GCA_902782695.1 uncultured Lachnospiraceae bacterium
CGGGGTAGGCGGACATTCTTTTTTACAGCGTTAAACGAGGTCGACAGGCAACGGTTAGCAAGCGCAGCGTGTTTGAACAGGGAACGTACTCACGATTCAAATCCGTCAATCTAAAGTTGTATACCTTCGAAGAGTTTCCGATGGCGTGACGTGCCCGTAGGCGAGGCTATAGGAAAAATTTATAGCAAATTTAAGAATTTACATATTATCACTTTTGTAAAAGATGTGATTATAATGAGCAAGGTTCATATGAAGGAGGAATGAGACATGAACACCGGAAAGATAAGAGTCGCTGTTGCAACAGATGACGGTATTACAAGCAATGTATATTTCGGAAGAGCAAGCAGATTTGTTCTTGCAGAGATAGACGGAGACAAAATATCGCGAAAAGGGGAAATCCTGACTGAGAATAAACCCCATTCTACAGAACAGTCAGGCTGCAACGGACACGACAGAGAATACATAGAAGGTCTGGTAAAGAAATTAAGTGAATGCAGTTATCTGATAGTTAGGCATATAGGGAATTTTCCATTCAGAATTCTCAAGTCTAATGGGATAAATGTTCTTGAACAGACCGGAGATATAGACGAGCTTCTTTCCAGAATGTCTGCCTATGTAAGTAGAGCATAAAAAATAAGAAATAATAAACAAGTGCTCATAACAAATATGAACTAATTATTTTCGCTAATAGGAGGAATGGATTATGAAAATTAACGGAAAAATAAAATTATTATCAGGTGTTTTAGCTGTAGCAGTACTTGGTGCTTCATCACTTTCAGGATGTGGCAAGGATCAGAGTCAGGCAGATGCAGCTTCAAATAATAGCGGTTCATCAGATGTTACGGTTATTCAGGTAGGAACCTTACAGAATTATAAACCTTGGTCCTATCATGATGAGAATGACAAACTGGTGGGATATGAGGTTGAAGTAATCGAAGCTGTTGATGAGCTGCTTCCACAGTATGAATTTGAATTTAATGAAGGCGCTCAGGATGCTAACTACACAGCACTTGAAACTGGAGTTTATCAGCTGGTTCTTTCAAATGCATTCTATACAGATAAGAGAGCTGAGAACTATAACATACCTGAAAATCCTCTGGGAGCTTCACCAAGTGGTTACTACGTAGCTGCTGAAAATGCAGATAAATATGACACACTTGAGAAGATTGCAGAAGCCGGTGCTGAAGGAATTCCACTTATGGTTGGAGATGGAATGACATATCAGTATGACAAATATAATGAAGAGCATTCAGATAAACCACTTAAGTTTGAATATACAAACAGTGATTCATTCCAGTCAGATCAGTATCAGTTTGTTTCTGAAGGAAGATATCAGTGGTCACCACTTCCATATACAGTCTGGACTTCAGTAGTTGAAGCAGAGGATGGTCCATATCATGAATTTGCAGATAAGCTTAAATTCTTCTACTCATTCTCAGTTCCAACATATGCAATTATTCAAAAGGGAAATGATGATTTAACAAAGGCAGTAGATGGAGCACTTAAAGAATTAAATGATAACGGAAAACTGTTAGAGCTTTCACAGAAATACTATGGATATGATCAGTTCAATCCTGGAATTGGAGAGTAAAAGTATAAGCCTCCCCGTTAAGGGGAGGAACTGCTAGAAACTGATAGATATGCGAAATTACATTTCAAGAGGGAATCATGAGAGAAATACATATAACTAAAATATTTAAATACTTACTGGTGGGGATTCCATTTATGAGAATTACCCTTGCCTATGTAGCGGCATCACTGGTGTTCGGATTCCTGATTGGAATACTTATAGCAAGACTCAATATGTCGAAGCTTCGAATCGGAAGAATTATAGCTCAGACATATATCACTCTTACGAGATGTACACCGCCGCTGGTACTTCTGTTTCTGACCTATTACGGACTCCCGACTTTTCTGAGAAATAGTGGATTTCAGATAGGAAAGGTTGAACCACTTCCATTTGTATGTCTGACATTCTCCATATTTGTGGGAAGCTCCTCATCAGAGATAATCAGAAGTGCAACTGAAGCGGTGGGTAATTCCCAGAAGGAAGCTGCTTTAGCAGTAGGGCTTAGTGAGTTTCAGGCTTTTGTTCTCATTATTTTACCTCAGATGTTTAAAGTAGCACTTCCTAATATAGGTAATACCATCATATACCTGTTTAAAGAAGGGTCACTTGCTTACACCATAGGGTTACATGATGTTCTTGGTAAAGTCCTTTTTACGGCGGCAGGAGAGAGAAATCTGTATCTCCTGGAGGCGTATCTGGCACTTACCCTTGTTTACTGGCCTGTAAGCATAATCATCCAGAAACTGTTTACAACACTTGAGAAGAAAATGCAGTACAAGAGAAAAGAAAATGTGACTCAGGCAGAAGAAAAACTCGAGGCAAGAGTTAAAGAAGAAAACGAAAGGACAGAAACTAATGAATATAGACTGGGGATTCGTGCGAGAGGCATTTCCTGAGGTTATCAGATATATACCGGTTACCCTGCAGCTTACACTTATTACATTTCTCATATCTTTCCCATTGGGAGTTATGATGGCACTCATCAACCATCATAACGTAAAAGGGATAGCAAAGGTAATAAGAGTATATATCTCACTTATAAGAGGAACACCTGTGCTTCTTCAGATATATGTAATATATAACATTCTTCCGATGGTTCTAACTGATCTTCTGGAAAGAGTAGGAAGTGATTTTAAAGTATATGATCTGGATGCAAAAATATTTGCTTATATAGCATTGTCGATATCTACAACGGTAACCATTTCCGAAGCAGTCAGATCCGGACTTACAACAGTAAATAAGGGTCAGAGAGAAGCGGCTAAGGCTATAGGATTAAATGGCATTCAGACTTTCTTCCATATAGTTTTTCCACAGGCTTTTTCAGCTGCATTTCCTGTAGTAGTAAATGGTTTTGTAGATCTTATAAAGGTAACTTCTCTTGCTTTCCTGATGACGGTAGTAGAGATAACCGGAAAAGCTCAGCTTCTTGGAGGAATGGAACTGAGATATCTGGAAGCATATGTAACGGTAGCGCTGGTATATATCATTCTGATAGTTCTGGTAGAGCTTCTTGCAAAGCCGATAGAGAAAAAACTTAACGTATATCGCGGAGGTAAGGTAAGAAATGCTGCAAGTTAAGGATATAAAAAAATCCTTCGGAAATAACGAAGTACTAAAGGGTATCAGTTTTGATATAGATCAGGGAGATGTGGTAGTAATACTTGGATCAAGTGGTTCAGGAAAAACTACACTTCTGAGATGTATAGAAATGTTTGAAAAGGCGGATGCCGGTGAGGTTTCGTTAGGTGATAAAACAATTAATCTGAAGAAAAGTTCCAAGCAGGAGAAGAAAGAGTTGAGACAGCGTCTTGGGTTTGTTTTTCAGAATTATAATCTCTTCAATAATAAGACTGCTCTGGATAATGTGATGCTTGGTCTGACTGTCGCAAGACATATTCCTAAGAAGGAAGCTGAGAGCAGGGCGAAGGAAGCCCTTGATAAGGTAGGTCTTGCAGACAGATATGATTATTATGCAAGTGAGTTGTCGGGAGGACAGCAGCAGCGAGTTGGAATAGCAAGAGCAATGGTCTATAACCCGGATGTAATTCTGTTTGATGAACCTACGTCGGCACTGGATCCTGAACTTGTGGGTGAAGTGCTTAATACTATCAA
>CACZOE010000098.1 GCA_902782695.1 uncultured Lachnospiraceae bacterium
TGACAGTAGTAAAGAAGATCAGTTTAATTATCTGATGAGTAAGAAACCAAGAGATTATGAATGGTACAGCGATCCGCAGGATACAGTCACAGTTGGCTGGGGACTTTGCTCTTCGGCACGTGACCTTGCAACCCTTGGCGAGCTTGTCCTAAACTCCGGAATGTATGGCGGTAAACAGATCATTTCTGAAAACTATATAAACGATATGCTTACCCCACATCTCAAACTGGGAGAGAGGTTTGCATACATGAACTATGGCTATCTCTGGTATAAACCATATGATGACAGAAATATCTTTGCTGCAATAGGTGATGGTGGAAATGTAATCTATGTGGATAAAGAGAAGAACATTTCTGTCGGGGTTACCGGCACATTTAAACCAAGGATATTTGACAGGGTGAAATTTATAGAAACAAAGGTTTTATCAGTATTAAGCTGAAATAATATAACTAGACAAATATGGTGTGTTAAGCTATAAAAATAAGTGTAACTAGTCATATTTGTCTATTTTTTTATGGAAATAGTTTTTAATAATTTAATGAGTATAAGGCGGATATATTATGGATTACAAGGTTCTTATGATTGATGATGATGAGCTGATAGCGCGTTCCACATCAGATTATTTCAATATAGTCGGGGTTAAGACTGCTTACGTCACAAGCTATGATGCAGCAATAGAATTTCTTGAAAACAATGAAGTGTCGTTGCTTCTGCTGGATATAAACCTGGGAGATAAGTCAGGCTTCGAGCTTTGTAGAAAAGTGCGTGAATCTTACGATATGCCTATTTTTTTCATAAGTGCCCGTACCAGTGACGATGATGTTCTGATAGCCCTTAACATCGGTGGAGATGATTATATAAAGAAGCCATACACGCTGAATATTCTTCTTGCAAAGGTTAAAGCAGTTCTTGCGAGATATGATAAAGCAAAAGAGGATGCTTTAAATGCAGCCAGAAATGCGGCTAGTGCGAATGTTTCCGGTGCGGCTGAATCAGTAAATGCAAATGGCAAGATAACTCTAAGAGACGGAGTATATCTTGACACTGCCCTGCATAAGCTTGAGGTAAATGGAAAATCAGAAGAGCTGAGAGCCATGGAGTATAAGCTCCTTCTGTATCTTATGGAAAACTCAGGAAGAGTTATAACCAGAGATGAACTTTTTGATAACGTATGGGGAGATGACAACACCTGCGATGGAACAATCACAGTTCATATACGTCATATAAGAGAGAAGATAGAGATTGATCCAAAGAACCCTGAGATAATAAAAACTGTCTGGGGAGTTGGATATGTAGTAGAGAAGAATTCTTCACTTCAATAGAAATCAGGAATTCTTGAGGAATCTATAAACATTTGGAGAAAATTTATGAAAAGCTATTTCAGAATAGTAGTGGTGGTAGCAATTATATATGTGATTGGCGTACTCCTTCTTATTGTATTTACAGGTAATCTGTCATCCGGAAAAAATGGTACAAAAGGCGAAGTATCAGCATTAAATGATATTGCTCGAACAGCTGAATCGAACCAAGCTAATCTGTCTGTACTGGATGAAACAAGAGTTGGCTTTGATTATGTAATAGTGGATATGACGCAGAACCTTCTGTACACTAATTCTTCCAGAGATTTAAATCAGGAGAAAATCACAGTCGAGACAGCCATACAGAACCGCTATCCTTATATGTATTTAAAATCCGGTGATAAGATATGGGGCTGTATTATCGAACTTGATGATGGACTTAGCAGTGTAAGAAGAATAAGAAATCGTTTTATTATAGGAATAAGTCTGGCAGGGCTTTTTATAATTCTTGCAATGGTCGGATTTGGACTATACATTAATCAAAATGTTATAGCTCCTTTTAGAAATATGAAGGACTTTGCCGGTAAGGTTGCACAGGGCAACCTGGATGAACCTCTGGCTATGGATAAGGGAAATATGTTCGGTGCATTTTCAGAAAGTTTTGACATAATGAGAGAGGAACTGGCTCAGTCCAGAAAAAGAGAGCTTGAGCTTCAGAAAAAAGAGAGGGAGCTGGTTGCATCCCTCAGTCATGATCTTAAAACTCCGGTCACGGGAATAAAGCTTACAGCAGAACTGATGCA
>CACZOE010000099.1 GCA_902782695.1 uncultured Lachnospiraceae bacterium
CCACGCTCTCCGGTCGGCATCAGCTCTTTGCAGAGATTTGCATATGCAACACCACACCTTCCCTTTGTATCCAGATTGCTGTAGTTTTCAAAAGCTTCTGTACTTTTTTTCTCAACATCTGTGAAATCAGGCTGGTTATTATTCAGCTCAATGAACGCTTTATCAGTGTAATCCGGAATGTCAGAGATATTCAGAGAGGTCGTATTGGAAGCCTTACTATCAGCTGAAGCATCATCTGATTTTTTCTGTTTAGAAGTATCCACGTCCGAACCAGACTGCTCTGAAGTCTCCGATTTTGAATCAGTTTGTTTTATATTTTCAGTTCCAGCGGGCAACTGCCCTGATTCATCTGCTCTAGAATTCAGTTGATCCGTAACCTCATTTTCAGAATCCAACTGATTCTTTCCATCTGCCCCAGAAGCAAGTTGGTCAGTTTCATCCGCCCCAGAAGCTACCTGTTCCGTTACTTCTGTCTCGGATAATGACTGCTCTGAAGCAGTCTGAACTACGCTCTGATCATTAGAGGTTTCCGAATTATCCCCGAACTTAGCGCACCCAAACAAGGATATAGTCATCACTGTAAAGAGAAACAATATTATGAAATTTTTTGTCTTATTATATGACACTCTTCCTTTCATTTGACGCTTTCCCTGCCCATTTGTTATTCTTTCGAAACCTACATTTTTTCAATCGTCATCCATCTCAAATCATAACATAAAAATGAGCCAAAAAGAACACTGTTCCTTTTGACTCATTCATGAGAAGCAATACCAGCTTCTGATAAGTTATATTCACGAATAATTAATCTAACGAACCGAGGTATGCCGGTATATTTTTCTCAGCATACTCCACGGCTTCCTCTAATGTCATGCCATAAAAGTTTGATGCCCCAAAGCATCTTCCGGATTTTTGATCATCTATAAAAGCTCCTACCACCACTCCGGGAAGTGAACTTTCTGGAGAATTAGGAGCATTTGGTCCACCCAGATCTGTTCTGCACCAACCTGGATCTGTAAGATTTATCATCACATTTGTTCCATCGTATACGGAAGCAAGATCCATGGTTACTTTATCAAGAGCAGCTTTACTTGCCGAGTATCCAGCCTGCTGAGGCTCCCTTCTGATTCCACTGGTTGTATTTACGATACGACCAAAATCCCTCGAAACCATTTTCGGAAGAAAATGATATGTAATCATCATAGGGGCTATCGTATTTATCTTAAAGCTTTCCTCATAATCCGAAATCGGAGTTTCCAGATATTCAGTCCTATAAGCTATCTGGATTCCAGCATTATTCAGGACTATATCCACATCAACTCCAAGGTCATCTATTTGCTTCAGCCTCTCTCATCATACTCATCCAGGAAGCTGTGTCTGACACCCTTTTGTTTATAGCAGATTACGGTGTCCAGATTTACATTTTCAACGCTGTTAAATATATTTGATTCAACGAATGGATTTTCTTTCTTCAGTTCAGCAATCAGCTTCTTGGTCTCCAGTCTCTTTGAGGAGGTTGTTCCATCCTCGTGACAGGTGGTACAGGTATCTGTGAAATGACATGCACACTGCAGAAAATGCAGATCATTATAATCTCTCCAGGCTATAATGTCGCTCTCACGTACCAGATAAAGAGGACGTATCAGCTCCATGCCCTCGAAATTTGTGCTGTGGAGTTTAGGCATCATAGTCTGTATCTGAGCTCCATAAAGCATTCCCATAAGAATTGTCTCGATTACATCATCATAGTGATGTCCCAACGCTATCTTGTTACATCCCAGTTCCTTCGCCTTGCTATACAGATATCCTCTTCTCATTCTCGCACACAGATAACATGGACTCTTCTCTATAGTATCGACTGTATCGAATATATCGCTTTCAAATATAGTGATTGGGATTCCCAAAGCCCTGGCGTTACTCTCTATCAGTTCACGATTTGCTTTATTATATCCGGGATCCATAACCAGAAATGTAAGCTCAAAGTTAACCTGTTTATGTCTCTGAATCTCCTGGAAAAGCTTAGCCATCAGCATGGAATCTTTTCCACCGGAAATGCATACAGCTATATGATCCCCTTCATTTATCAGCTGGTAATTCTTACAAGCCTTTGCGAAGGGAGAGAACAGCTGTTTATGAAATCTCTTCTGTATACTTTTCTCTGCCTTCTGCTGTTTCTCCTTTATAGCCTCTTCATCCAGAAGTCCGGATCTGACATAGCCCACGTAGCCGCCTTGAAGACTATAGCACTCTCTTCCTTCAAGACTTGCTATGTCCTCCAGTTCTCTGGTTCTTCTTCCTATTTCGCAGTAAAATATAAGCTTCTTCTCGACTGGTATTTCCCCTAGCTTTGGACAGTTATCCCCCAGGAGTTCCTCTTCAGGAATATGCAGCGCTCCTGGAATCATTCCATACAGCACCAGACCGTCATCACGGATATCTATCAATTCATAGGAATCCTTCGGAATATTCTTTAATTCTTCTATCGTTATCTCATTCATCTACGTAAATAAAACCCTTATGATTTAAATTATAGTTTGATATCTTTCAAAAGATCTCCAAGTGAAGTACTTATGCTCTCTGATTCAGGAAGTTTGATCTCGCTCTCTTCGAGCTCCACCTCTTCAGGATTATCTATAAGAGCTTTTATTGAAAGTGATATCTTGCCATCCTTGATATCGATAACCTTGACATCAACCTCCTGGCCTTCCTTAAGTACCACTCCAGGATGCTTGATTCTCTTATGGGAGATCTGTGAAATGTGAACCAGTCCTGACAGACCATCGCCGAGATCCATGAATGCTCCGTAATCCTTGAGAGTTGCTACAGTTCCATGAAATACCTGACCAACCTGAACATCAGAGAGTTTCTTCTTTCTGCTGATTTCCTGTCTTTCTTTAAGTATTTCCTTTGCAGAAAGGATCAGCTTGTCAGCATCCATATCTGCCTCAAACACTCTGACCTCCAGCTCCTGTTCAAGGAACTGATCACAGCTGTCTATTCTTTCCAGAGATAACTTGGAGATAGGAATAAATGCTCTTATTCCCTCAAAATCAGCAACCACTCCGCCCTTAACGACTTCGCTTACCGTAACAGTTATATTTTCCTGTGACTCCTTCAGTTCCTCTGCTCTTCTCCATGCCAGAAGAGTGTCTGTGTCATGAACACCATCTCCCATCAGGCTGTAGGATTCCTCCAGCATCTTCTCATAGTCCTTCATTGATTCTTCCATTTCATAGCCTCCTTGCTTATTACTTGCTTATTATCTATTTGTTATAGTCTTTATTCTATCTATATAAAGCCTCGTACAGATCACATCCGTACTTAATAAGGTCAGCATATTGTTCCTTTTGTTCATTCGTGATCATTTTAGAATTAACCTGAATGTTATCAGCATTCCCATCATATGCAGCCCAGCAGAATACCAGGCTTTCGTCACCTGTTTCAACACAGCAATCTATATCCTTTGCCCTGAAATCTGTGGCAAATTCAAAATACGACGGCATAGTCTGGTCAGGCAGGATAAAATAAGAATTCTCATCATATTTAATCTTATACATGCTTTTATTTCCATCTGACTCAACTAATTCAGACTCGTACTGAGATAAGCCTTCCTTATACTTTCCTTCTGATCTGACCTTGTTATATTCCCACACGCCAAACCAGCCTATAGAAACTGTTGCGAGTACTGCAGCTGCTATACCTAAAACCAGCTTACTCCATTTCCCCCACTTGAGGTCTCGATTCATTTGTTTGGCGACTTTGCTGTCGCCCTTAAGCATAGTATCCAGAGATATATCAAATTTATTGCTTATCTCCACCAGAGTCATAAGGTCTGGATAGCTCTTTTCATTTTCCCAGTTCGACACTGTCTGTCTTGTCACATGGAAACTCTCAGCAAAATCATTCTGCGTAAGATTATTCTCTTTTCTGATAATTTTGATAGTCTGACCTAATTCCATTTTTACCTTATCCAATCTTTTTTCAGCTTGTATATTCTACCATATCTTCTCTAAATAAATCTATATCTGATTACACACATTCTCCCTTATAATGCATCTGGCAGGAATATATACAGCTATTTCGGCGATTAAAACATTTAGAAGCATTATACCGATAGTAACAGCAAGTGGAACAGTAGCTGTAAAATGTAAGAATTTAACAACATGTGCCATATAGTAATCCATAAACCGTCTTAACAGCAGGTTATATAATAGAAATATACACATATCCGCAAGCAGACCATATATAAGTCCCATTTTCAGAATCGTCATAAAGTACTTTCTATCTGTGATACCTATAGCTCGCAGGATTCCATATTCTCTTTTACGAGACAGGATTGTGTAATTCATGCTGTTCATAATATGAAACAAACTGATTGCAAGCAGGATTATGGATATACCCATTAATACTCTCTGCTTCCGGTCCAGATATTTTTTTTGATTTTCAACCTGGTCTGTATAATCCTGAAATACCGCTTTGGGAGTATCCTTAATAGCACTGGTAATACCTTGTACTGCCTTATCATGGTCTGCACCGTCGGCCAGAGAAGCATTTATAAAACAGTAATTCTCGACTCTAAATTCACTCTCCATCTGCTCGTTTGTGAGAATAATGCTCTGCATATTACTCCAGCTGTCTACATTCAGAAATCCTCTCTCCTGAGAAAGTGCACGGCTCACTATTGCTGCTATTTCAAATTCCTTTACTTTAAATACCTTTTCTTCACCTTCACCTAAAACGTTCAGTTTTATTTTATCTCCCGGATGCTTCCCATAAGAACTATAGTTTCCCTGACCATCCATAAGTGCAACAAGTATTATCTTGCCCTCCGATAGTTCATCTACATCAATTTGCCCTTCCAGAACATAATCCTGCAAATGCTCTATCTCTTCATCTTCATATCCATACACATCGTACTTAATCGAGTATGTCCCGTCCCCATTATCGACTGAGATACCACCGAACCTCTGACTGAAGTATTCATCCTTATTCTGTTCAGCAAAGTATTCCTTCCATTCCAGTTCAGATTCATCAATGGTAACCTCTCCAAGGGTAAACCGTGTCGCATAAACATCTTTTAGTTCCTCTTTGCTCTGAAGTTCACTTACCACATGAGGAGAAATGTTATCCTTCAGATCATTTGACATCAGTGAAATCCTAAATTCCGAGTTCAGACCATCATCTGATTTCATTGCCATTTCCGCATGGATTTTCAGATTTTCCGTCAGATATGTTGAACAAAGATATAGACATCCTCCAATGGAAAGAGAAAGAAGTATCCCCACTACCTTTCTCTTTTCTGAAAACATAAACTTTCTATTAATAACTGAAAGCAGATCCTTTTTTCTCAGACTATAAATCTTACGAATTCTTGAATTATATATTCCTTCCTTTTTTATCAACTGATTCAGCGTCATCTTCCGCATTTTCCTTACTGTAATAATTCCTACCAGTGTAAGTGCCGCCATAAGAAAGATAAAACCGATAATAACTGCTTCCCAGGAGAAAGATATTTTAGAAATATCCGTAAAATGTTTATAGCATATTCTGAGGATCACATTTCCTGTCAGGACACCTAACGGAAAACCCATCAGAAACAGCAGCCACAATTCCAGGATCAAGATGAAGACTATTCTTTTTTCACCGATTCCCAGAGTCTGCATCACAGCGTACTCTGATTTCCTCTGAGAAACCGAAATCATGAAAATGCTATAAATCACCATTACACCGAACAGACATAGCAGCATAAGCATCACATAAAAGGAAATGTTATATTCTTCTTGTAAAGTAAGGATTATATAAGTAAGATTTCCATACTCATTTGTTAATCCGAACCTGATTATCTCCATAATACTTTCAGGTTTTTCACCGCCTAATAAACTGACTACTTCATCATTGGAAGAAATACTTTCGTTATTTATCCTATATTTCCACTGAAATGCATCCAGCTGTTTATAAAGCTTTTTGCCCTCATTAAACTTAATATATAGTAAGGGCTGGCTCATGCTTCCTATGAAATCATCTCCAACAAATATTTCCATTTGGTCAGCATCTGGAAACCAGGCACTGTTTACAATACCTGTAACCAGAAACTCTTTTTCGTTAAGTATAAGTGTATCTCCTACATCTCCTGAAAAGCCCAGATTTCCCAGCGTATACCGGTCCGCAGCGATTTCATTTTCTGCAGCTGGATAAGAACCTTTTAGTAACTCACGATGTGTCATTCTTAAGAATTCATTATCCACAGTCATGAAACATATCTTATAAGGAGTCATCAGATAATCCTTTATATCAGCTTCGCCAACCGACTGAGTATCAAATCCATATTCCTCTTTATTTTTATGATCCGATTTTATTTCTTCACATTTCTTCTCATCTGCTTTCACATAATAATGCCAGTCCCCATACATTTTTCTCTTATTTTCCAGATCATTCATCTGATTACTGTACATTAGTGAACCAATGCCCGACAAAAGAATTGCAACAAGGAATACACTCGCAAATATTACAAAAGTCTGTTTTTTGTAATATCTTATATATTGCCAAACCAGTTTTAGCATAATCATTCCCCCTCCAAAACCTTTCCATCTTCGATGTGTATTGTTCTGTCACATATTCCTGCCAGGGATTCATTATGTGTTACCATCAGGATAGTCTGCTGAAATAGCTTATTACTCCTTCTGAGCAGATCCATAACTTCACCGGTAGTATTAGAATCCAGATTTCCTGTAGGTTCATCTGCAAGCAAAATAGCAGGGTGATTCACTAAAGCTCTGGCAATAGCCACTCGCTGTTTTTGACCTCCGGAGAGTTCGCAGGGATATTTCCTTCTCTTTTCCCAAATTCCAAGTTCATTTAATAATTCTTCAATAAATTTACTGTCAGCTCTTTTTTTCCTGTCAAATGTAATCGGCAGAGCCACATTGTCGTATACATTAAGTACCGGCATCAGGCTGTAATTCTGAAATACAAATCCGATATTTTGTCTCCTGTACTTAGTTAGTTCACCATTATTTAATTCACTCAGTTCCATATTATTTACAAATATTTTTCCATTTGAAAGGTTATCCAGTCCACCGATCAGATTTAGAAGGGTGCTTTTTCCCGAGCCGCTTGTCCCTGCTATAGCCACAAACTCCCCTTCTTTCACCTGCATATTGGCATCCTTTATAGCCCATACACTGTTCTCTTTTTGACCATATTTCTTATCTACATGTTCCAATTCTAAAATATTTTTCATGATGATATTCCTCCTTTGCCTCATCTTTGCAAGAGGGAAAAATTTTTTCAAGCAATGTACCTTTGCACCCCTGAAATACAAGCGCAAATATTCTTTGCGCCCACTAAATTAGCCAATTGTTTAATATTATGATTAGTGATATAATGTTTTACTGTTTATTACATTTTATGAAAGGAAATCAATTATGGGGGTATTATCAGCACTCTTTTCAAACGTTCAGAATCTTGATTTTAAACAATTGATAATGTGGACAATAGGAGGTATTCTCATATACCTTGCTATTAAGAGAAAGATGGAACCTACACTTCTGCTTCCCATAGGTTTTGGTGCCATACTGGTCAACCTGCCTATGTCAGGAGCCATAACTCAGGTGGTGGGCGATATAACTCAGGAAGGTCCCATATCAATACTTTTTGAAAGTGGTATAGCCAACGAGCTGTTTCCACTCTTACTCTTTGTCGGAATAGGAGCAATGATCGATTTCGGTCCGCTTCTTACAAATCCGAAACTCATGGTTTTTGGTGCAGCAGCTCAGTTCGGTATATTCTTCACTCTGAGCCTTGCTTCTCTTTTTGGATTTGAACTCCGGGATGCGGCTTCTATAGCTATCATCGGAGCTGCAGATGGTCCTACATCCATCTTTGTAGCAAACTATTTTGGAACTAAATATATCGGAGCGATCATCGTTGCCGCATACTCTTACATGGCACTTGTACCTATAGTACAGCCGCCTATCATAAAGCTCCTTACTACAGAGAAGGAACGTAAGATCAAAATGGATTACAAACCGGGAAGTGTATCACAGACTACAAAGATCATCTTCCCTATCTTCGTTACCATACTTACAGGAATCGTAGCTCCTAATGCAGTAGCACTTATCGGATTCCTTATGTTCGGTAACCTCATAAGAGAATGTGGTGTACTGAATTCACTTTCTGAAACAGCTCAGACAGCACTTCCAAACCTGGTAACACTCTTCCTCGGAATTACTATAGCTGAGAAGATGCAGGCCGATGCATTCTTAAATCCACAGACTCTTCTGATTCTTGGACTCGGTCTTATAGCATTTATCTTCGATACAGCAGGTGGAGTACTTTTTGCAAAGTTCATCAACATCTTTGCAAAGAAAAAGATAAATCCTATGATAGGCGCAGCAGGAATATCTGCTTTCCCAATGTCCTCCAGGGTAGTTCATAAGATGGGACTTGAAGAGGATCCAACAAACTTCCTGCTCACACATACGATAGGTATAAATGTATCCGGTCAGATAGCTTCCGTTATAGCAGGAGGCCTTATCCTTAACCTGATAGCTAGATAGGAGGAATCGATATGAAAATAGATACAAATGCATTTATAGATTCTCTCCCGATCATGGGTGTAGGATTGCTGGGAATATTCATAGTAACAATAGTACTCATCTTGGGAATATATCTCTTAAAAGCCATTTCCTCAAAGCTCGGCTCAGCCGATGGGAATGAAAAAAAAGTTGAGACATCTGATAAGTCAGACAGCAAAAAGTCTAAGAAGTCAGATACGAATACAAAAAAGGAATCAGCTCTCGACCTTATGAGAGAACGAGAAAAAAAAGATTTCTTCAAGGAAGAAGAAAGCAACTACATCTCACATGATCTATAAATTATTAAATCTTTAAATCATATATAATCCCGATGGTATCATTTGTGGGATGAAATTAAGATCCCCAAGACAGGTAGTTATAAAACAATCTAACAGGGTGTGGATCATCACAATCCACACCCTGTTTTTGTTACTGTTTATGTTTAATTCAAAGTAATGTTTATAGAAAAAAACTCTACAACCCATCAATCTATTTTTTCAAATGTAGACATACCGTTTGTCATATAGACTACGTCTCCCTTCTCCAGATGATTAATAGTATCTCCAGGAACTTTTACGTACGTGCCGCCTGAAGTTATTTCTACACCTTCTGGGTCGATTCCGTAATCATCAGCTTTCTCTTCAAGGACCTTTATACAGTTTTCGTTGTCTTCCTCTTTCTTTTCCTGAACCTTTTCATTGATTTTTTCCTTCGCGGTATCTGCCATTTCCTTTGCTTTATCAAGGGACCCGCAGGACGTAATTCCAAGGACGAAGAATATTGCCATTATATATATAATACTTCTTCTGATTCTTTCATTACAGCCCATCTCATTTTTGTAGATTTACTTCTTGGATTTATCCTGCATTCTTCGGCTGAAGGTCTGATTACATCCGTAGAAATATCACTAAAGATTCCATTCTTATATAGCTCCTTGAAAGCTTTCTTAACCAGTCTGTCCTCCCCCGAGTGGAAGGTTAATATAGCTACTCTTCCTCCGGGATTTAAGATTCCCGGAAGCTTTTCAAGGAAGGCGTAAAGAACCTCGAATTCACTATTTACATCTATTCTGAGTGCCTGAAATACTCGGGCACAACTCTTTTTAACCACTACCTCCTTCTCATCCTTTGGAAGCTTCCATAGTGCATCTTCAATGGCCTTCCTTAATTCGGTGGTAGTATTCATAGGTTCACCCTTTCGCATAAGGTTAAATACCTTATCAGCAATTTCCTCTGCATAGGGCTCGTCAGAATTTTCTATAAGCATTCCTACAAATTCATCTCTTGAAATACTGTGCAGTCTCTCTGTAGCAGACTCTCCATGTTCCGGGTCCAGCCTCAGGTCCAGCGGCCCGTCTATCTTATAAGAGAAGCCTCTTTCCGGATTATCTATCTGCATTGAGGATACCCCCAGATCAGCCAGTACAAAATCAAACTTTCCGACCTCTTCAGCCACCTTATCTATATTTGCAAAATTTATAAGCCTGAAGTGAAATATGTCTTCCCCATAACCAGCGTCTCTGAGTCTTGCTACAGTCTTCTCTGATTCTATCGGATCTACATCCAGACCATAGATACAGCCCTCGCCTTGCAGGCACTCCAACATTTTTCTAGTGTGTCCACCATACCCCAGAGTGCAGTCAAGTCCTTGCTGCCCCGGTTTTATCTGAAGGAAGTCCAGAATCTCCTTAACCATTATGGAAATGTGCATTCCGGCCGGAGTTGAACCCTTGGCCATTACATGTTCAACAATCCCCTGGTATTTCTCCGGACTATGCTCCTTATATTTCTCTTCAAATTTCTTCGGATATTTTCCTGAATAATGTACTCTTCTCTTATGTGGCTTCTGCTCATTATCCATATTTTAAGTCTCCCATTTTTCAATGTCATATGGTGTCAAAAGGTATTTATGACACCCACATTATAATATACTATATTACATAATTTATTAACACAATTTCAACGATTGCCATAATATTTTTTCGACGATTGATTACATTTTATTCTGATAACATGCAAAAAACAGATAGCTCTGATATTTCTATCATCACTATCCGTTCTGATTTCAATTATTATTAATATTTCAGTCTTCGTAAAGACGGTATCTATTTCTCTTATCTGCCTTTGCTTCATACAGTGCTATATCAGCTTTTTTAAACAACTCGGAATAGTTCTTCTCTTCACCATGATATATAGCCATTCCGATACTTATGCTGATTTTTTGACTGCCATCCGCCAGGATAACATTTTTCGATACACCTTTAACTATATCATCGGCAATCTGGCAAGCTATTTTAGTATTATCAGCATTCTTGATAAATGCGATAAATTCATCTCCACCAAAGCGGCCAACAATCTCATCATTGATAAACATTTCACCAAGGAACTTTCCAAACTGACGAATAACGTCATCTCCGACATCATGTCCATAAGTATCATTAATGGACTTGAAGCGGTCGATATCCATTACAAACAGTGTTCCTTTATCTGATGATTTATCCAGAAGAAACTGATTGATTTCCCTGGTCATGGCACCCTTATTCTTAAGTCCAGTCAGATCATCCAGGTCTTTCTGGATATTGATTTTTCTTGTCAGGACAAATTCCTTAATACGAAGTGAATTTGCTATTACATTTAGGAAAATACCCACAACTGTATACGGAATTACATTTCCACAATCTATCTTCCATATGTCATACGTTTTTACACCATAGGTCCACAGCAGGAATACGGTAGATGCAACGCTTAATTCGATAGCCATAAAAAACGGCTTATCAATCATGATCATCGGTGTGATAAGCAAAAATGCAATAAATGAAACCGCAGGGATTTCAGGTCTTTTTACAGAAAGAATGCATCCAAATAAAAATAGCATGGACATTGTTAGATAAATCAGTAATTGTGCGGCAAGCGAGTCTTTCTTTAGCATAAAGAAAAGGATAATAATAATCACAGAATATACAAAAGATAATAAATACAGCCAACTATTTGGTTTCATCAGATCATTGGTTAATGATCCGATATACAGAATGCCAAACATAGCCGCCATTAAGAAGTGCAGTACTCGCCACACTTCAAAATTGGAGACATATGCGTCCTTCTTTATCGCATTGTATTCATCCTTTTCAATTCCGCAATAAAAGAAATAATTGCGTAATATCCGTAATATTTTCATCAATGGTTTTGTTCCTTCCCTGATTGAATGCCACAGAGGCACCAAAAAACTAAATCCACAAGGGAATGAAAAAAGTCTATCAAAACGTGACAAATATGTCAATTATGAAAGTCAAGTTTATCAATAAGTGATAAGTAAGGCAATGAACTATTGCTGCAATAACTTAGTTAGTGTCTTCATAATTTCAGGAATATCATACGGTTTTGCCAAATGTCCATTCATCCCAACATCCAACGCAGTCTGTCGATCCGCTTCAAAAACATTTGCTGTAACCGCTACGATAGGTATGCTGGATTTTTCTTTATCATCAAGTCCACGAATCTGTCTTGTAGCCTCATAGCCATCCATTTGTGGCATCTGAATATCCATCAGAATTATATCATAGTAGCCAGCTGCTGTTGATTTTATTTTTTCCACAGCTTCAGTTCCATCAGATACGATATCAACTGCAAGTCCAACACTTACTAATATATTCTCTGCAAGAATCTGATTCATTTCATTATCTTCTGCCAGCAGAACACGCTTTCCTGAGAAATCTGGC